>JAGWZD010000161.1 GCA_018968995.1 Bdellovibrionales bacterium | reverse complement strand
GAATTCCTTGCCTACCGCCGACTTCGCAAATCCCCGAGAATCAACGTTCTCATCACTGCAGTGGGTGTTTCGCTTTTTCTCGAATTCTCGGGCCAGCTTTTGTTTGGATCTGACCCCAAGTTCTTTCCGCAAATTTACCAGCCTCAGGGGGATTGGAGTTTTTTCGGAGGAGCCCTTCGAGTCAATCCACTGCAAGGAATTGTTTTAGGGATTTCGTTGGTACTGATGGCCATCCTACAGTTTGTGATTTTTAAAACTCGCTTGGGCCGGGCCATGCGCGCAGTTAGCTTTAACCATGATCTCGCAAGCCTGATGGGAATTCCCACCAATCGCGTGATTTCCTACACTTTTATGATGGGTTCTGCTCTTGCTGGCGCGGCAGGTGTGCTGGTGGGTCTGACTTATCCAAAGATAGACCCGCTTATGGGAGTGATGCCAGGCTTGAAAGCCTTTGTCGCTGCCGTTCTTGGGGGTGTAGGAAATGTCGTGGGAGCAGTGGTCGGAGCTTTGGTTCTTGGACTAGCCGAAGAGTTTCTTGTGGGATACTGGTCGCCCACCTACCGTGATGCGTTGGCTTTCGCGATACTGATTGCCATTCTCCTGGTAAGACCGACAGGTCTGTTCGGCTCCAAACGCATGGAGAAAGTCTAATGAGTGCGGCCTTCAGAAGCCGTTACTGGGTGATTGCCCTGGCTTGCGTCTGGTTGATTCAATTTGTGGCGATTGATCAGGTCGACCCCTACTACTTCTCCATCATTATGTACGCCGGCATAAACGTAGTGCTGGCCGTAAGCCTCAACCTCGTCAACGGATTCACGGGACAATTCTCAATGGGACATGCGGGATTCATGTCCATCGGTGCCTACACCGCAGCCTACTTTAGCAAAAACATGATCGCCGCTGATCCTCAGTGGGCGACTGGCGCCATGAGCTCTGTTCTGATTCTAGGGGCACTTCTGACTGGAGGACTCACTGCCGCGTTTGCTGGCCTGATTGTGGGCCTTCCTTCTCTACGCCTGAAGGGCGACTACCTGGCGATTGTAACTTTAGGTTTTGGAGAAATCATCCGGGTACTGATTCTGAACATTGAGACCGTGGGCGGGGCCCGCGGATATGCGGACATTCCCCTACTATCCACTTTCGGATGGGTTTACTCCTGGGTGGTATTCACACTTTTTGTTATTTGGCGCCTCGTCCACTCGCCCCCGGGCCGAGCACTGATGTCGGTTCGTGAAGATGAAATCGCGTCTGAATCGATGGGAGTAAACACCACGCGCACTAAAGTTGGGGCTTTTGTCATTGGAGCCGCATTCGCTGGCACAGGAGGGGCTCTATTCGGCCACTTTCTTCGCTATTTAAACCCTGCCATTTTCGACTTTAATCGCAGCTTTGAGTTCATCATCATGGTCGTTCTTGGCGGAATGGGCAGCATCACTGGAAGCGCCATTGCCGCGATTTTGCTTACGGTCCTCAAGGAAGCCCTGCGCCCACTTCAGCAGCTTACTCAAATCGACTTTCGAATGATTATTTATTCCCTGCTACTGATTGCTTTGATGCTGACCCGCCCCAACGGTCTTTTCGGCCGAAGAGAGCTACCGAGTTTGATGTCAGCACTGAAACTGCGTCGGAAGCGTGAAGAGTCGGTGCGAGGCGCTTCATGAAGGCTCTTTGTGCCAAATCTCTCACCATGCAGTTCGGCGGACTGAAGGCCGTATCGGGCCTGGATCTTGAGATTCCAGAAAAGGTGATCTTTGGCCTGATTGGTCCCAATGGCGCGGGGAAGACTACTGCGTTTAACATGTTCACCGGCGTTTATCGGCCTACTGAGGGATCGATTGAGCTTTACGGGAAACCTGCAGTCGGATTGCGACCCTTTCAAATCACCCGACGAGGGATGGCACGCACATTCCAGAACATACGTCTCTTTAAAGAGCTCACCGTTGAAGAGAATATCCTGGTTGCACTCGACCAGAACCCAAACATGGCGCAATCAGGATTTTTTGAGGCCCTATTTAGGACCTCTTCGCATATCTCCAAGGAATCTGCGAAACATCAGCGCGCTTTAGATCTGATGGATATTTTTGACTTGGCTTCACGACGGAACTTACCAGCGGTGAATCTTCCGTACGGTGATCAGCGCCGACTCGAAATTGCCCGAGCGATGGCCACTGGAGCTAAGCTTCTACTGCTAGATGAACCCGCTGCAGGAATGAACGCTCAGGAGACGCGAGCGCTCATGGAAACCATTCGAATGATCCGCGACAAGTTCGGGATGACGATCCTTCTCATCGAGCACGATATGAAGCTAGTGATGGGGGTTTGTGAGCGAATTGCTGTTCTAGACTATGGAGTGAAGATTGCTGAAGGCACCCCAAGCGAGATTCAGAGGGATCCCAGAGTCATTGAGGCCTACCTAGGCAAGGGAGCGGCTTCTCATGCATGAGTCGATCCTTCAGTTTAAGAATGTTTCCGTGAATTATGGGGCAATTCAAGCCATTCGCGATATAAGCTTTGAAGTGCGCAAGGGTGAGATCCTGACTCTGATTGGATCGAATGGAGCAGGCAAAACTACCACCCTACGCGCCATCTCAGGTCTCGCTCCTCTTTCGAAGGGGCAAATTTGGCATCAGGGAATTCGCATAGACGGAATGCCCAGCCACCAAATTGTCCGAAGAAGAATCTATCAGGCACCGGAAGGCCGAGGCATCTTTCTGAACCTTACCGTAGAAGAAAATCTCGACCTTGGAGCCTGGGCGGCCCCTACCAAAACCTCTTACCAGGCGGATCTCGAGCGAGTTTTTCAGCTTTTTCCTAGGCTCAAAGAGCGCCGCACGCAAAGCGCTGGCACATTATCCGGCGGAGAGCAGCAGATGCTCGCCATTGGAAGAGCGCTCATGGGTCATCCCGAAATCTTGTGCCTAGACGAGCCTAGCCTTGGGCTTGCGCCACAGATGATCGAGAAAATCTTTGAAATCATTCAGTCTATCAATAAGGCTGGAATGACCATTATCTTAGTGGAACAAAACGCCCTTCAAGCGTTACAGATTGCGCACCAAGGTGTGGTGCTTGAAACTGGAACGGTGGCTTTAAGCAAGCCGGCTGGTGAACTTTTGGCATCTGACGAAGTCAGAAAAGCCTATCTGGGAGAATAAACTCATGAAGCTCTTTATCGATACTGCAGAAATCCATGAAATCGAGGCCGCCGCTAAGACAGGACTAATTGATGGGGTAACCACTAACCCCTCCCTCGTCGCGAAGGCGGGCCAGCCGTTTGAAAAGCTGCTGCTTAGGATCTGCGAACTTGTAGACGGTCCCATTAGTGCTGAAGTAACGACAGTGACTGCTCAGGATATGATTGCTCAGGGTAAGACCCTGGCGAAGCTTCACAAGAACATCGTGGTGAAGCTTCCCCTGACTTGGGCGGGCTTAGAAGCGTGTAAAGCTCTCTCCGAGCAAGAGATTAAGACCAACGTCACCCTCTGCTTTACCGAGGTTCAAGCGATGATGGCTGCAAAAGCAGGTGCAACCTACGTTTCACCGTTCGTGGGTCGCTTGGATGATATTGGGCAAGATGGAATGGCCCTGATCCGGGGCATTCGTCAGGTTTACGATCACTACCACTTTGAAACACAGATCCTCGTGGCCAGCATTCGCCATGTCGACCATATGAGGCAGTCCATTTTGGCCGGAGGCGACGTGGGCACGCTTCCGTATAAGGTGTTCCAACAACTCCTATCTCACCCGCTGACCGACTCTGGGCTTGCCCGGTTCATGAAGGACTGGGAGACTATGAAGGGATGACTCCGATTCGGCTGGCGTTTCTCATCACTTGTATCCTGACCCTTGGGCTTTGCCGAGGGGTCTGGGCCGAAACTCCTCCAACCGCCCCTTCTGAGGAGGAAGTACCAGTTCCTGCAAAAGAAAGTGCTGAGAATCAGGCACCATCCACAGAGATGCAGCCGGAAGTCGTTCCCGCTCCGACTTCGGAGGCTGCTCTGGCGCCTCAGCCCGAGCAAACCCCAAATGCCGACCAGGCTGAGCAGACCGAGAAGCCTCCTGTTAAAAGAGCGAAGAAGGACTATTCTGTTCCGTTTTACCAACAGAAGCGCCCGAACTGGGCTCTAGAAATTTCCGCTGCTGCCCGATCAGGACTTGGAAATTTAAGCTCCATTTCCAGTGCTGACCCCTCAGGCATTCGAAGTTTTCAAATTCAAGGAGAGTTTCAGCCTCAATGGTTTCAGCTGTTGGGAGTCTTAGGCATCGGAGGCTCAGGGGCGCTATACCTGACCAGCCCAACGAATGCGGTCACTCAGTCTTTAGCGGGCCTCCTTTCGTATGGCTATCAAGCCCGCTACCAAGCCCGCTGGATTCGTAATCAGTGGGTTGTCCCGTTTGTAGGATACCGAGGAAAAGTACTCCGCTATCAGTTAAAAAATGACCTCGCGGGAACCCTGAGTACTCAAGGGGTATTTTATGGGGGGATGATTTTACTAAGCGCCCTCGACGAGGCCTCGGCCGCTGAAATGTACGCGAATATGGGGGTTTCCCGAGTATATCTTCTCGCAGAGGCGAGCTCTCTGGAGGGCTCAGACAGCAACATTACGCTGAAAGGCTCGACCTATTTTTTCGGCTTGCGATTTGAGTTTTGAGTCGTTACTTTCTCGCGCAGCCCTCGCTTTCAGCGCTGTGTGTGCGGTCGTGGTGGAATTGGTAGACACGTACGTTTGAGGGGCGTATGCCGAAAGGCGTGCTGGTTCAAGTCCAGTCGACCGCACCATTCCTCTCTCTCTGAAATCAAAAAACACCCGTAAAATCAATACGACACACCCCTTGCAAACGATGGTTGAATTGGGCACGATCGAATGCTCATGAATACTGAACAATTCAAGAATGTGGGCAGAAACGATCCATGTCCCTGCGGAAGCGGGAAAAAATTCAAGCGTTGCCATGCCGATGACGAGACCGTGCAGGAAACTTCGGCTCCGGCAAACCTCGCTGAAACCACGGAGGAATCCGCGGCGCCTCAATTCGATCCCTCCAAAATGGACCTGAACTGGCTTGCCGAGTTCAGTAGTGCGCTCCAAAGGCTTCCAAAGGGCCAGCTTCAACAGCTTCAATCCATCATGAAAAAAGGCATGATGGGAAAGGATGTGAGCCGCGA
Source organism: Bdellovibrionales bacterium (assembly GCA_018968995.1). Classification (GTDB taxonomy): domain Bacteria; phylum Bdellovibrionota; class UBA1018; order UBA1018; family UBA1018; genus CAIOHW01. The sequence continues at coordinate 226 of JAGWZD010000161.1, read as the reverse complement.
ACTCGAGGACTTGCAGAAGAGACTTCCTCCCTCGGTGCAGGCTCTTCTGAAAAAATCCCCCGAACTCGAGAGCCAGCTCGAGAGTGCCTCCGCCTCTCCGGAAACTCCGGGAGCGCTGACCGAGGAACAAAAAGAAAAGCTTCAGGAAATTCAAAAAAACAACGAGAAATCCGGTCTCTCCCGCCTGTGGAGCCGGTTCCGAAAGAAATAATCCAGGAAAATCCGA
>JAGWZD010000160.1 GCA_018968995.1 Bdellovibrionales bacterium | reverse complement strand
AGTCGAACAATCTCAGACCGGCATAGGCCAGCGCCAGCATCCAGAGTGTCCCGTTCATGCTGCTCGAAGCTGTCGCTCTTGGACCATACAGAGGCGATCCCCCCTTGAGCATATCGGGTAGATCCCTCGTCAGCGCCTTCTTTGGCCAGGAGCGTCACTCGAATAGAGGGGGCGCTCTCCGCGAATTTTAAAGCGCAGGAAAGACCAGCGATTCCAGTTCCTAGGATAACAACTTGAGGTACCATGAGCGCAAGTACCTTATGTTACCTGTGAAGCACCGAGGTTTCCAGTTCGCTATCGTGAGTTTTCTCGTGGGACTGCTTTGTCCTCCTCTCTGGGCCTTGGATCAGGCCAAAGCCCAGGAATCGCCCCAGGGCTTTTTTGATGCTCTTCACAGGCGAGTTCAGGAGCTTGAAAATCAGATAAAGCCTTGCTCGAGGGGGCAATGCCCCGAACAGTCTGAGGTTCTGTGGGTATTGTCGAGATCTTCGGGGCAGTCACGGGTGGTTCGTAGCCTAAACCCTAGGCCGCAATGGTTGTCAGAGGGTAGGTATGCGCGTTTGATGAGCTCGATCGGGGCTCTGCCACCTCCTCATCCGCGCCTCGAGACAGATGCCCCCGAGCGGATGGTTTTCAAGGAGGCTCAAACCGGTGAGCCGCTCCTCGTGATTCTAGAGTACGCCACAGGCTTTCCAACCGAGCGGGTCTTAGGCGTTCTGGATCCACGGAGTTACTTTTCAGAGTTCTTAAAGCCGAGTGCGAACTCAAGGCGTTGGGTTTTTTTGAACTCAGGAGAGGTGCTTGCGCAGTCCGACACGCATTACCAAGGCTCTCTTTTTGGAAGTCATCCTTACTTTCAAAAGCTTAAGTTAGCGGGAGCTTCTCAGGAGAGGTCCTTTGATCAATTGGAGGTGATGTCGGTACGCCAGGAGCTTCCCCATTTGGGGCTGCTTGCTGTTTTCGAGACGCCTTTGCCAGAAAAGAGTCCTAGCGGCCCTATTTTCTCGCACTTCCGGGCTCTTCATGTCGTTCTTTTTCTTTTTGGTTTTGCATTGATGGTTCCGTTTTTTCGGTCACGAAAAAAGAAAGGCCCTACAGCCAACATAGACAGGATTTCGATTCCTTCTCAGGACTTGCATCAGTGTATTTATCGATCCCGAACGGTAGAAGAGTTGGGAGTCAACTTTTCTTTGACTCTTTCAAGAGCAACGGGATGTGAGGTGTTTTTTTTGCGCTACCAACCCGAGTCTGGTCTGGCCTCGGAAGTGGGATTTTCTCCTGAAGATGCTGGCAGCGAGAAGATTCAGATCCCGCTTAGTCCTTTAGGCCTAGTGGCGGGGCAAGGCCTTCCCGAAATTCCTACACTCCGATCTGCAGTCGTGAGGAATAGGGATCATTCTCAGTTCCTGGCCTGGCCGCTGCTTGCTGAAGGGAAAAACTGCAGATTATTTGGGGTTTTCGTTCTCTTGAAGCCCACTCCTCACGTGCGGATGAGCGTCAGTTCTATTGGTGTTTGGGCCGAGCGTGCAGGCCGGTACTGTCAGTCCATACTCAGTTTTGACAACCAGACGACCTCGGGTAGAACTAACTTATGAGCAACTCTCCCTCACAATCAGGAAGCATCCGCTTTGTAGATGTGCACAAGGCGTTTCGTGGTGGTCGCGATGTGGTTCTTAAGGGTTTAACTGCCGAATTTCCAGCAGGGAAGTTGACCTACATTCTTGGCCCATCAGGAGTCGGCAAGAGCGTTACTCTTAAGCACATCCTTGGACTGTTAAAGCCCGATTCGGGTGAGGTTTGGGTTGCCGGAAAGAATATGTCTGAAGTTCATGGGCGAGAGCTTGCGGAGCACCGAAAGATTTTCGGGATGCTCTTTCAAAATTCGGCTCTTTTCGATGACATGACGATTTTTGAAAATGTGGCGTTTCCTCTTCGAGAGCACACAAACCTGGATGAGAAATCGATTACCGATAAGGTCACCAAAAGCTTGAGCATCCTCGGGATGAAAACCGGATATGACAAGTTCCCCAATGAGCTCTCTGGCGGGATGAAAAAAAGGGTGGCTCTAGCTCGTGCAATTATCCGGGAACCTCAAATACTTTTGTATGACGAGCCGACCACGGGGTTAGATCCAGTGACGCGCGTGACGGTAGATGAGCTGATTGAGACGCTCAAGCGAGAGCTTCAACTGACTTCGCTCGTGATTAGTCATGATATTCCATCAGCGCTACGATTGGCTGATCAGATTGCGTTTCTTAAGGACGGTAAGTTTCTCTTTTGGGGCACTCCAGAGGAATTTAAGCGATCGGAGATTGAGGGCATTAAAAACTTTCTAGAAGCCGATCGAATGAGCTTCCAGGTGCTTCAATGACCCGATGGTTGGTTCGAACCACAACAAATCAGATTCACGGTCCGTTTAGCAAAGAAGACCTCATTTCTAGCATTCAGGATGGTCGTTGGGAGCAACGGGATGAGGCTTGCTGTGAGAATCATTACTGGTTCAGCTTTAACGAAGCCGAAGAGCTTCGCCGTCAGTTAGGGATAAATTGGCCCGAGCACATTAAGGCATCGATGGACCGTGAAGAAGAAACTGATGAGATCACAGAGGTGGAGACAAAGACCATACGCATTGAGCCCGATTCTTTATTGACCAATGTCTCGCGGCCGATCTCCTCGGTGTTTATTCAGCAGGGTGTAGAAATGGAGCCAGAGCGAGACCCATGGTGGAGTCATCCTGGCTTTTGGGTTTTCTTTGCGATTTTATCGGCTTTTTTGTCGGCGATATTTCTATCTTGATGGGTTGCTCTTGGGTCAATGAAGTGCAGATCTTTCAGTATTGCAGTTTGATCCGAAGCGCCCTGATTCAGGATCTCTAAAATTTGCCTGCGCCGATGATGCAGTTCAGACCTCCAAATGGGGTGCCCGACTTCTACATAAAGAATACCCGCATCAACCCGAACTGCCTGAGCGTGCTTGGCTATTATGGGGCCCACCGCCGAATCCCAACGGGAAACGGCTTCAGCCTCTTTAAGTCTTTTCCTAAACGGCTCAGTTAATCCAGAGCCCATGAGGATATCTTTTAAGCTTCGAAAACTCACAAAACAGGCCTAACACAGAATGTAAAAAATCTGCTATCGACTTGGTTATGGCATCTCAACATCAGGAAACTTCAGAGCAATCCGCAACCTCGGCTTCTCGGCAATACGATCACGCCGCTATTGAGGCGAAATGGCAAGCTCGATGGGAGACCGAGAAGTCTTGGGTCGCTCAGATCGATTCATCCCGAAAGAAATATTACGTCCTGGATATGTTTCCTTACCCCTCGGGTCGTCTACATATGGGGCACGTCAGGAACTACACCCTGGGAGACGTGATTGCGCGATTTCGTCGAAAGCAGGGGTTCAATGTGCTTCACCCCATGGGATGGGATGCATTTGGGTTACCCGCGGAAAATGCAGCGATTAAGAACAAGCTTCATCCCGAGTCGTGGACTCTGAATAATATTCAAGCCATGAAGCGGCAGCTGTCTCGACTAGGTCTAGGGTACGACTGGTCGCGTGAGATTACCACTTGCTTGCCGGAATACTACCGATGGGAACAGCTGATATTCACGCAGATGTACGAAAAAGGATTAGCTTACAAGAAATCATCGACCGTGAATTGGTGCCCGAGTTGCGCAACGGTTCTTGCCAACGAGCAAGTTGAGGACGGAAAGTGTTGGAGGTGCGAATCGGTGACCACGACTCGCGAACTGGAGCAGTGGTTTCTGCGAACGACTCAGTATGCCGCAGAGCTTCTCGAGGGGCTTGACCGTCTTCCTGGCTGGCCGGAACGCGTTCGGTTGATGCAAAAGAACTGGATTGGTCGGAGTGATGGCGCTGAAGTAGAATTTGATACCGAGGTTGGAGAAAAACTAAAGGTCTTCACAACTCGGCCAGATACCCTTTTTGGAGTCACCTATGTGGCGCTTGCGCCTGAGCATCCTCTGACAACAAAAGTCTGTGCTGGCAAACCAGAGCAAGCACAAGTTATGGCGTTTATTGAAGCCTGCCGAAGACAAGATAAAATTGCTCGAACTGCCGAAGACGCGCCAAAAGAGGGTGTATTTACGGGTTCGTATGTGTACCATCCTCTAACGAAGGAAAAAATCCCCGTTTATACCGCAAATTTTGTGCTTCCTGATTACGGCACGGGAGCGTTGATGGCTGTCCCAGCTCACGACACTCGAGATCATGCTTTTGCGAAGAAGTACTCGATCTCGATCAAAGAAGTCATTCGCCCAAAGGTTTCCGATGGCGCTTTTTCGGTTCAGCAGCAGGCTTTTGTAGACTCAGGGGTTGTGGTCCATAGTGGCAAGTTTTCCGAAATGGATTCGGAAGAGGCTAAGTGGGCGATTACTGCCGAGTTAGAGAAGGTGGGTTACGGCAAAAAAAGCGTGCAGTATCGTTTAAGAGACTGGGGACTTTCTCGTCAAAGGTATTGGGGAGCTCCCATCCCCATGATCTACTGCGGCGCCTGTGGCACAGTGCCAGTTCCATCCAAAGACTTGCCCGTAGTTCTCCCGAAAGACGTTTCGTTTTCAGGTGAAGGGGGTTCACCGCTCTCAAAGCATCCTAGTTTTCTGAAAGTGAGTTGCCCGAAGTGCTCGAATCCGAACGCTCGACGTGAAACCGACACTATGGATACGTTTATGGAGTCGAGCTGGTACTATCTTCGCTACTTGTCTGCGAGCGACGATCAACAGCCATTTTCAAAGAAGGACGCAGCGTACTGGCTAGGCGTGGATCAGTACATTGGCGGAGTAGAGCATGCGACCATGCACCTCTTGTACTTTCGGTTTTTCCATAAGGTGCTTCGCGATCTCGGCTACTTGCCCCGCGAGCTGGATCGGCAGGATCTAGATGAGCCTGTGCGCAATCTATTGAACCAAGGCATCGTCTATAAAGACGGCGCAAAAATGAGTAAAAGCAAAGGAAACGTGGTCGAGCCAGATGCGTTAATAGAGAGATATGGCGCCGATACTGCCCGTCTATTTTCGATGTTCGCCGCCCCCCCGGAAAAGGTTTTAGAGTGGATGGACCAAGGAGTTGAGGGGTCGTGGCGATTCTTAGCTCGGGTCTGGAGAATGGTTGAGAACAACGAGTCCATCATTTCTGGGGTTCAGACTTTTGCGGGGACGCAGTCGGACTTGCATCATGCGTCGGTAAAAAAGTTGCGCGCGAAAGCTCACGCGACTTTACAGAAGGTAATGCACGATTTTGAAAGTGGATATCATTTTAACACCGCAATTGCGGCGATTATGGAGCTGGTAAATGAAATCTATCAGTTCCAGGTTGATTTGGGTGTACAGGAATCAAGGGCTGTATTGCGTGAGTCGATTGAGATGGTCAT
>JAGWZD010000159.1 GCA_018968995.1 Bdellovibrionales bacterium | reverse complement strand
AGTGTTTTTGCGCCAATCACCGAGCGGAGCATTTTCATGCTTTTCTTAGTCCAGGCGTTTTTTAACAAGAACTTTTCCAGCGCGGAAATGTCCGTTCCCACTTGATCGATATAGGGTGTACGAATCACCGCCGCCGGGGTGCCAGAAATTTTCAGTGTCATCACGATGTCTTCGGGTCTGGCGTTCAAAATTGCGTCTTTATACCCATCAGACACTTTGGCTTCGGAGCTTGCTATAAATCGTGTTCCTAGTTGGACTGCGTCTGCTCCAAGGACCAGGGCGGCTGCGATTTGCTCGCCTGTGGCGATACCTCCGGCTGCGATTACAGGAATCTTCAGATTCTTTTTCAGGTAAGGAATCAGAACCAGCGGCGAAATGGGGCCTGCGTGTCCGCCTGCCCCAGAAGAAACGGCGATGACCCCATCAGCTCCGAGGTCGGCAACTTTCTGGGCGTATTCCAGGGTCGTGACATCACAAAAGACCTTGCTGCCTATGGAGTGCATCTGTCGGATCACTTCCTTAGGGTTACCCAGCGATGTGATGACAAAGGGAACCTTCTCTTCAACGCAGATCTCTAGATCTCGCTCGACCCGAGGATTGGCCTTATTGACGATCAGGTTCACTCCAAAGGGAGCGCCTCCTATCGCCTGCTTCACTGCCCGAACGGCTTGTTGGAATTGCTCGGGTTGGCGCCAGTTGAGAGACGGCATTGCTGCGGTCGCCCCAGACTTACAGACGGCTTGAACCAGGTTTTCATCGCTCACGAGGAACATGGGGCCAGCAATGAGGGGATAACGGCAGCCAACAAGGTCGGTAAAGGGAGTGCGCATGACCCCAGTTTAGCCGTCGTTGAGCAAAAGGGCAGCCCCTTGAAAATAAAGAAAGTCTCGGGCAGAAAGGGGCAAGTGACAAGGTGAGTCGTCCTTATGCCGATGTACGAATATCAGTGTGAGAAGTGCCAAAAAGTTCATGAAGTGATCCAGAAGTTCTCGGATGCTCCCCTGACGGAGTGTCCTGAGTGTCAGGCGCCGGTGACAAAGCTGATGAGCATGAACTCCTTCGCCTTACAGGGTACGGGTTGGTACACCACCGACTACAAGCGCAAGAGTTCGGACAGCTCTTCAAAAAAAGAGTGAATCTAGGCTTTTTTTTGGCCGTATTTGCCGCAAATCTCGAACAAACGATCAAAGTGGTACATGCCTGTGGCGTGATTATCGCTCCAGCGAATTTGTAGGGCGTACCTGCCTATGGGCTCAACGCCCATCGGGCGCACGTCCTGAGCGATATCTTCTCGTTTGAGGATTCTTCTTCCTGTTTTCTCGTCCACGCAGGCTGCGCATGGGCATTCAAAGCGGAGATCGAAATAGGGGACCGAGTAGGTCTCGCCTGAGTTCCACGAGAGGTGCATGTTTCCCCGGGTGCTGGTGTCTGGCTCGATGCGGGTGGGTGTGCGTAGCATGGTTCGCGGTTTTATCGGTTTTTAGGGCTGAAAAAAAGCTTCTTTTCTAGGGTCTTTTGTTGAGACAGCCGGCCGTGCAGGGTAAAAGCGATCCCTATGGTGGCATCTCAAAACAAGCTTCGCGGGGCAGTCATTGGATTTGGGTTTATCTCGGGGAAGGGGCATATCCCAGCCTATCTCGAGCGTGCGAAGTCCGCCGCCGACGTTGAGATCGTCGCCGTAGCGGATATCTGCGAAGCCCGTCGGAATTTGATTCAGGAAGTCTTGCCCAAGGCAAGGGTCTACGCCGACTACGAGGCGCTCTTGAAGGCGGAGTCTGGCAACCTTGATTTCGTGGATATTTCTACACCTCCTTGCGATCACGCCAAGATTGCTCATGCGGCTTTTGATCGGGGTCTTCATGTTCTTTGTGAAAAACCGCTTACTACGACTCTTGATGAGGCGAAGGCGCTTTTGGATCATGCCCAAAAAGCAAAACGCGTTTTGTTTCCAGCACACAACTACAAACATGCCCCAGTGGTGAAAGCGATCCGTGAAATCATCGATAGCGGCCGCATCGGAAAAGTGCGCTCTTTAACGCTAAATACCTATAGAAACACGCATGCTAAAGGCGTCAACGAGTGGAAAACCCATTGGCGCCGAGAGAAAAAATTCAGTGGCGGCGGAATTGCCATGGACCACGGCAGTCATACTTTTTATCTCACTTTCGATTGGCTGGCTTCCTACCCAACAGCCGTCACTGCCAAGATGACCAATCTCGAGCCAGGTAGGTACGACACGGAAGATAATTTTACGGCGGTATTAACTTTCCCAACAGGCATGGCTCACGCCCACCTCACTTGGACTGCGGGCGTTCGAAAAGTGATCTACACCGTGCAGGGCGAGCGAGGCGCTATTACGGTGGATGACGATGATCTCCAATTAGCGGTCATGGAAGCTACGGGCGGACCCGATGTCGCCCAGGGAGCAGTGAAGTGGAACGTCGAGAAGCGGGTGATTCACTCGCACTGGATGGATGCCAGTCATGTGTCCTGGTTTAATTCTCTTTTTGACCAGTTTCGGGGGGCGATTGCCCAGGGCGATTGGGTGGGAAAAGAAGCCCGAGAAGCCTATCGATGCATCGAAATCATTACCCAAGCGTACAAGTCTGCGGGGGAGGGCTGCCGTGAGATGCCGCTCACCCCGGTGCTTCCCTGGGACAATCGGGACGGCTCCAATAAAAAAGCTTGAAATTCATTAGGTTGAGACTGGTTTTGTCGCTTGCCAGGGCGCTGCCAGTCGTCTAAAACGCATCGGATCAAAGAAATCAGCCATTGGATAGGCCACTCAGGCTGAGACCAGAAAAGGAACGGATCGGAAAATGACTAAGAATCAGAAAATCACCATTGCCCCAGCCAAGGGAAAATTAGCAGTACTGACCCCCGGGATGGGCGCCGTCGCCACCACGTTGTTCGCCGGCGTTGAAGCGGTGAAGCGCGGCATGGCTGAGCCGATCGGCTCCTACACTCAAATGGGACGTATTCGTTTAGGTAAACGTTCGGAAAATCGAATGAAGAAGGTGAACGAGCTCGTCCCTCTGGCTTCTCTGAATGAAATCGTTTTCGGTGGCTGGGATATTTTCAGCGAGAATGCTTACGAAGCTGCTAAGCACGCTCAAGTTCTTGAGAAGGACTTGGTCGAAGCCCTGAAAGAGCCGCTCTCGAAGATTAAGCCGATGGCAGCTGTGTTCGACAAAGAATACATCAAGCGTATTGATGGCCCGAACGTGAAGAAGGGCAAAAACAAGATGGATCTTGCGGATCAGCTCCGCGCTGACATTCGCAATTTCATGAAAGACAACGGTTGCGATCGCGCCGTCATGGTGTGGTGTGCTTCGACCGAAGTGTACTGCCCAGCTTCGGCGGTTCATCAGTCTTTGAAGGCTTTCGAAGAAGGCTTGAAAAACAACGATCCAGCAATTTCGCCTTCACAGATTTACACTTACGCTGCTTTGAAAGAGCGAGTGCCTTACGCTAACGGCTCACCGAACGTTTCGGTTGAAATGCCAGCGCTTATTGAGCTTTCAAAAGAAATGGGAACCCCAATCTGCGGATCAGACTTCAAGACGGGCCAGACCCTCATGAAGACTGTGATTGCTCCGGGGCTACGCAATCGTCAGCTCGGTGTTGCTGGCTGGTACAGCACCAACATTCTGGGCAATCGCGACGGCGAAGTGCTGGACGATCCAGGTTCGTTCAAGTCGAAGGAAGTTTCGAAGACTGGAGTGCTGGGCGACATTTGCTCGGCTGAAATGTATCCAGAGCTCTACAGCAATATTCACCACGTAGTTCGCATCAACTACTATCCTCCACGCGGCGATAACAAAGAAGGTTGGGACAATATCGATATCTTCGGATGGCTGGGCTATCCGATGCAGATCAAGGTCAATTTTCTTTGCCGTGACTCGATCCTGGCAGCTCCGCTGGTTCTGGATCTGGCACTGTTCATGGACCTTGCTGGTCGCGCGGGCATGCGTGGAATTCAGGAATGGCTATCATTCTACTTTAAGGCTCCGGTGGCAGCACCTGGTCTCAAGGTGGAGCATGACTTGTCCGTGCAGCTGCTGAAGCTTGAAAATACGCTTCGCTTCTTCACGAACGAGGAGCTGATCAATCACCTGGGTCTCACGCATTACGGCGTGGACGAAGGCGAAGCCTGATCGTTTAAGCCAAGAATCTGACAGTGTCAGCATGCAGCGCTTCCTGTTAGACTTAGGGAAAGCTGTTCGGACTAAGACTCGCTGATGATGTGGTCGTTGGTCTTGCAATACAGAGAGGGGATGGAGCTGTGGTTTCGCTAATCACTTCGATGCCTGAGATGACGCTGGATCTTATTTATGCGCTCTCTCTACTAGGTGTAGCCGCCAGTGTTGCGGTCGTGTACGGCCTTCGCGTTCTGACTAAAGGAAAAGCGGAGTTTGATCGTGTAGACAAGCAAGGAGGCAGCGCTCTCTTGGGTAAAGGCGTGATGCACGGCGCTTACTGGAGCCTTCAGCCGCTAGCGCGCTTGCTGATTTTTCTCAGAATCACTCCCAATATGGTGTCCTGGGCTTCTTTTGGTTTTGCGCTCGGGGCTGGCGCTTGTTTGAGTGTGGGACACTTCGGATTTGGGGCCGTTTTCGCGACCATCTCTGCTTTCTTGGATACTTTAGACGGAATGGTCGCTCGCTTGACGGGTGTTTCTTCGGATGCGGGCGAGGTTTTGGACGCTGCTGTTGATCGTTACGCCGAATTCTTCTTTTTAGGCGGGCTCGTGATTTACTATCGCGAGATTCCGCTTCTTCTGGTGGTCACCCTTGTGGCGTTGATTGGCTCATTCATGGTGAGTTACTCCAGTGCTAAGGCTGAGGCTCTCCAGGTATCCGCACCCAAGGGGGCCATGCGTCGTCCTGAACGGGCAGTGTACTTAACTCTCGGAGCCTTGTTCTCGCCCATTACGATTCCTTTATTCGAACAGATTCGGCCTTACGGAATCGCGATCGGTCATCCGATGGTGATAGCACTCGGTTTAGTTGCGGTTATGAGCAATGTGTCAGCGGCTGAGAGGCTTTGGGCCATTGCGCGAGCAGTGCGGTTGCGTGAAACGGAAGAACGTGCAAAAGCGGCAATGGTTTCTTTGTCTTCCAGCGACCAAGAAGAGGATGCCTCTTCTACTTCGGCAAAAGCGCCAGTAAAGCTGAATTAAGGCCCGAAGATGACCCTGTCTGTTCCCCGAGTGTCTCTCTGGAAATCTTTTAGTCGTGCGCAAGTCGCATCGGTGAGTGCGACGATCGTGGATTTCGGAGCGCTGGTGCTCTTAGTAGAAGGGGTGGGCTTTTGGTATGTCTATGCCACTGCATTGGGGGCGTTTTTAGGGGCCTGGACCAACTTTACTCTCAATCGAAACTGGAGTTTTCAGGCCCAATCTCAGGGGTTGAATGCGCAGGCTCTCAAGTAC
>JAGWZD010000158.1 GCA_018968995.1 Bdellovibrionales bacterium | reverse complement strand
TCCTAAACTCCGCCTCTTTCATTCGAAACAGGTTTGCCAAGTTTTTTGAGAGATCCAGCACACGCCGACGCTCTTCATTTAATTCAGCAATCATCGAATCCGTGAATTTATGAACCACTGGAGTTTGCGTCTCTGCGGACAGACTACTCACTAAATTTCCAAAGTTTCCTTCATTCAGTAGCCGCTGAAGATCACTGACCATGGTGTTCATGGGAGCAGACCCCTCGGATACCGTCGGCTGATGATTCGCCGCGACCTCTCCCTGACGCCCTGAACTGTCTGAGTCAGTCGCACTTAAACTATCTTCAAAAACAGTCTCCGACTTTTCCTTAAACATGGAAGAGAGCCAGGAGAACATTCCTGTTTTTTTTGTTTGCTGAGGTCGAGTAGGCTTCATGAGTGAATCTGAATGCAATTCAGTTACGGATTGCGCCTCAGGATCCATTGAGCTTGCTTCAAAAGACCCATAATCAGTTTGCTTTCTGTGATCTCCAGACACAAAAATGAGCTCAGAGTCGCTCAGGGCGAAGTTCTTAGACTTCACCTGAATTAATAACTCCTCCATCGATCTTGCTTGATGTGCTATCACTTCCCCGGTTACGGGCGAAGAATGGTCGGCTCCCAAAGCAGCCAATAAATTCGTATAATCCAAATCGCCCAGTGCCGTATACTCCGCAATTTCAGGCACGTCCTCTGGAACATCTGCGATCATCGCCACCTCGACAGGCGCTAAACTGGAGCCATCACAAGGCCCCCAATAGTTCAAAGTGCAAACTTCAACTCGCGTTTCCAGCGCAAAACACTTCACGAGCAAGTAATCGCAGTGTCTGGCCATGCTTAGAAGCAAATCGTCAAGTGGCGATTGAGCCAGTCCAGCGGCGATACGCTCAGAGATGCCCTCCCAGACCAGTCCACGAAAGTCAGCAAGTTCGAATGAAAACGAAAGAGCGAAACCACTCTCATCCACCCCGCATTCAAAGCGAATGGGAGAAATCGCCCGGAATACGCGGCTAGTACCTAGGACACCCATTAAGAACAAAATATGAATCGACAATTCGTCCGGACTGGAATCACGAAACTTAGCGGCCACTAAATCAGCTGAGCGACCCAATCCACCGGAATTGTAAAAGACCTCGTGAAAAGCTTTTCCGTTGGGCGACAAAATACCCGCAATACCGCGTGAGTTCACGGATCTCACCGAAACCGGGCGGTTTTTCGTGCTCATCCAGCCTCCTCATAAAATCCACCCTCGCCAAATATCGACGGAAAAGGCGCAAGATTAAATTTGACTAGATTTTCGATTAGTCTTTTTTGACGTGACTCAAGCTTTCGTTTGATCACTCCAACAGAATACTCCGGCAACTGAATTCCATACGTTGGCATTTCTTCGGAAACAAAATTCCGCAACCAATCTCGCGCAAAAGCAACGGATGGAACGCCTCCACCCGCACAGAAGTCGAAGATTTCATTTCGGAGTTCTTTTAAGGAGTGGATATCGAAATAATCGAGATGAAGGGCCTGCCACACAGCCCACGAGGATTTCAGAATCGCTTGCTCATAAAGCATTAAACTTTGCTCGCGGGCTCTGATGATCATCTCTTCAGGAAAAGCCCCGCATAGCTCCGTCACAAAGACTATTGTAAAAAATGGCTCCACACGACCTTCTGGGGTCCACAGTCGCGCCGTCATTCTCAGGAAAGCATCAGAGACTTCATATGGAGCAGGTGCGAGTCCATCTCTTGCTCTACAGCTTTCAATGAGTCCACGCACCGAGCGAGCAGACGTTCTGAATGGCAGAACCTGATCGACAAAAGCAGGATAGTAGAAGGCATCGAAACTCCGAAGCCTCTCGAGGTCAAACGTAGTAAGAAAATCCAGCGGTGACTTAATGGCGAGAAATTTTTCGTTACTCCTCATCAGCACATAGAGAGGAGCAGGCAGTGGGGCATAGGGCTGCACGGAAGATACGGGGCATATCCGCATCTCAGGAATAGCGTCTAATGAAAGTTTTCTGCCTTTAAAATTCATGCTCTCCGACCAAAAAGAAGGGCGAGCCCAAGATTAGGCACTCCGTCTTCACAACCGTATCGGTGAGTTTTTAGAGCGAGTTAACAACTAAAGATCATTGATGCGCGTCAAAAAAACATCGCTCTAGCCAGGAAAGAAGCAGCGCACCTGATGCGCCCCTTGCTCGGCCGCCGGATAAGTCTCTTGGCATTGGCCTTGGGCTTTTGGGCAACGAGGATGAAAGTGACAGCCCTGAGGTGGATTTAAGGGAGAAGGCACGTCCCCCCGAAGCACAGTCCGGCTCTTCCTGTAGGTAGGATCAGGAATCGGAATAGCCGAAAGAAGTGCCTGAGTATAAGGATGCCGAGGATTGGCATAGAGATCTTCTGCGGACGCTGTTTCCACTACTCGGCCCAGGTACATCACGGACACGCGAGTTGAAATGTGCTCAACCACTTTCAGATCATGCGCGATAAAAAGGTAGGTTAAGCCTAGCTCTTTCTGTAAATCCTGCATCAGATTGATAATCTGAGCCTGGATAGAGACGTCTAACGCAGATACGGGTTCATCGCAGACAATAAACTCTGGCTCTACAGCAAGAGCTCTCGCAATGCAGATGCGCTGCCGTTGTCCTCCAGAAAATTCGTGAGGATAGCGATTTAAAGATTCCCGCCTCAACCCACAAAGGTCGAGAAGACGATGAATTTTCGACAACTTTTCATCTCGGCTGGAAGCAAGCCGATGGATCTCCATAGGTTCGGAGAGAATCTCTTCAACAGTCATTCGCGGATTCAATGAAGCAAACGGATCTTGAAATATAATCTGCATCCTTCGACGCAATTTCCGAAGCTCTGCGCTCCCTAATTGAGTGATATCCTGACCATCAAAAAACACTTGTCCCGACGTCGGCTCAATCAGCCGCAAGATACAACGACCTAAAGTAGACTTGCCACAACCCGACTCACCCACCAGTCCAAGGGTCTCGCCACGCGCCACTGAAAAACTAACGTCTGAAACTGCCTGAACAGCGCCAATTTCGCGACCCAGAAGACCTCCCCGAACAGGAAATCGCTTCACCAGATTCCGAACCTCAAGCAGCGGCGCACTCATGAAATATCCCTTACACAACGAATTTGATGTTGAGGAGCTACAGTTCTCAACTCCGGCTCAACTGACTTACAGCGATCAATAACAAACGAGCAGCGCTCTTGAAACCGGCAGCCTTGGGGTAGCTCAAGTAGATTAGGAACGATGCCAGGAATGGCCTCCAGCCGGGTTTTTTTGATTTTTCCTGTGGGATCCTTGCTTAAGGTTGGAATGCTATTTAACAGCGCCCTAGTGTAAGGCATTTTCGGGTTCTTAAAGATTTCGAGAACCGGCGCTTGCTCGACGATCCTGCCAGCGTACATCACCGCGACTTCGTCAGCCATTTCGGCTACAACGCCTAAATCATGCGTGATCAGAATCAGGCCAAGTCCAACTTTTTGCTGAAGTTCTCTTAAAAGGTCGAGAATCTGCGCCTGAATAGTCACATCTAAAGCAGTGGTAGGTTCATCTGCGATCAGCACGCTTGGATTACAAGACAACGCCATAGCAATCATTACTCGTTGCCGCATACCACCTGAAAGCTGATGAGGATAATCATCTACGCGCTTGCTCGGCGCAGGGATTCCGACAAGCTGTAACATCTCGATGGCTTTATTGCGGGCATCCCGGGCGTTAAGTTTCTGGTGAAGCATCACCGCCTCAATAATCTGATTTCCAACAGTGTAAACTGGGTTCAATGAGGTCATGGGTTCTTGAAAGATCATCGAGATCTCGTTACCCCGAATTCTGCGCATCTCTTCCTCAGAGAGAGTCACGAGGTCCTGTCCTTTGTACAGAATCTGACCCCCTACAATTCGTCCTGGAGGAGATGCAATCAGTCTCATGATTGAAAGACTAGTAACGCTCTTTCCGCAGCCCGACTCTCCAACTATGCCAATAGTCTTTCCTCGCCGTACTGAGAAACTGATATCATCAACGGCACGAACCTCTCCACCTTCAACAAAGAACGAGGTTCTAAGATTTCGAACATCAAGCAGTAGATCGTTTGTTTGAGTCATCGCCTCTATTCCTATACCTTTAATTCACGTTGGAATCGAGCTTCCTGAGCTCGTCCGAACTGTGCCATGCAAAGTCTTGCCAGTTCAGTCCAAATATACCAGGCCGCACCAGCCAATACTGAAGACGGTGGGCTAAAAAGGCCGCTGGTACCTCGCGCCGTAAAATGGCAGCCGCTGCTCCCACTGCTGATCCTGAACGATTAGGGGCATTGGAGCGCGCATTGCTCAAGGCCCTTCGGAAGGCTGTAAGATCTGAAGTGGGAGAGGGAATCTCAGGTATTCCGGAAGCTGGATCAAAAAACTCCAAATAACTGATCGGCGCAGGAAGATCTGCCACCCAATTGAGTGGCCAGAAATGAACGCTTCCATCGAGAATTCCAGCCCTTCTCTGCTCCTGATTCATGGTTACAATCTGGGTATGAATGCCTAAAAGCTCCCAACGGGCAGCAACCGCACGACAGAGCTCCTGCTCCACTGAGTTCGGTAAGCATGCCAAGGTAAACTTCGGCAGTCCGCGGCCTCGAGGATGCTCATTGAAGCCCAACAAGTCTTGAGACGGACCTAGATCTCCGCTTCGACCAATTTTAAGGGCTGGCACGATGTATCCTCCGATGCCCGGTGGAATAGGAGAGTCAGCAGGCAAAGCCCTTCCAGAAAAAATGCGTTCGATCACTAAATCATCATCCAACGCCTTAGCTAAAGCCTGCCTAATGCCACGCTTTTTTCCCAAAATCGGATGTCTCATTTGAAAGCCTAGTAAAACAATGTCGGCCCGTTGAATTTTTAGAAGCTGAAATCCACGTTCCTTCCATTTCCCAATGAGTTCACCGCTGGGCTCGATCAGCTGTGGCTGAAGGTCGACGGGAAGCTCAATAAGATCCAGTGCACCTCTCATAAAGAGGTCCCAATCCCGAAATGAATCTAAAGAGGTGTCTACATGAATTGTCTTTACAGGACTCACTGGATCTTTACTTCTCCACCTTAAAGTACCTGTCCGCGAGCCAGCAAAAATGTAGGAACCGCTACCAACGGGATTGTCACGTACATTCCAATTTTCTTTCAAAATTTCCTGTACAGGCAGAACAGACGAGGCGGGATGCGCTAAAAAATACGAGAATTCATGGTCAGGAAATTTAAGACGTATGGTCGCGGATTTTCCTGAGCAACTCAAACCCTTCGGGAACTGAAAATAGGCATCATCTCCAGACTTTTTTGAAAGCGACATCCACTCGCGAAAGCCCTCGATTCGATTTGCTAGATAGGTTGCCCAGTGAGAGCCCACTCTCGAATCGCCATGACGAAGAATCGACTGTACCCAGTCACAAGCACCAAC
>JAGWZD010000157.1 GCA_018968995.1 Bdellovibrionales bacterium | reverse complement strand
TCCACATGACCTTTCGATGAAGCCCCTAGAGTCTTGCCTCTGGTGGTGACAAAAAAGACGGCTGCATCCGGGTAGGCGGCGTGAATCCGCGACCTTAGACCATCGAGGTCAACAGCCATTCCAGCTGAGGAAAGAACAACCAGAATCGTCCGTACCCCCGCGAATCGATACGTCTGCAGGCGCTCTTGCTCGGCTAAGGTCGATAGGTAAAATTCAGAGTCATTTTGCATGATGGCTTAACAGTTTAAACAATACAGAAAGAAATTTCCACACAAGTTCTAGCGCTAGCGGGCCCTGAAAATTACTGTTAAAGCTGCAGCATGTCGAGCCCCGCACTCCTCTCGTTTTTCGCAACGGTCCCGCTAGGAATTGAGGCCCTTTTAAAAAGTGAGCTCGAGGCGCTCGGAGCCACCGATATCCATGCCGAGCGAGCGGGAGTACGGTTTCATTCAGACCTAAAAACGGCCTATCGTATCTGCCTCTGGTCTCGTTTAGCAGGCAGAGTTCTCATGCCGATTGCTCGGTTTCCCGCCCCAGACGAAAAAAAGCTCTACGGGGGCATTCGGTCGATCCGTTGGAACGATCATTTAGATCCTTCAGGAACTTTTGCGATCAACGTTACCGCGAGCTTGAATCAAAAGTCGAAGCTTCAACACACGCATTTTGCCGCACTCAAGGCCAAAGATGCGATTGTTGATCAATTTCGAAGCGTATCCGGCTCGCGCCCCAGTGTGCACTTAGATCGCCCAAAATTACGAATTCAAATCCACCTCGAAAATTCAGAAGCTATTGTGAGTATCGACCTCTCCGGAGAAAGCCTGCACAGACGGGGATACCGCGATGACGCTGCGAAAGCCCCACTGAAAGAGAACCTCGCTGCTGCAATACTTGAGCTTTCGGGCTGGAGAGACATTCACAAATCCGGAGGATGCTTCGTTGATCTCATGTGTGGCTCAGGCACCCTGGCAATAGAGGCATCTTTGATGGCATCAAACACGGCCCCCGGTTTCTTTCGGGAATACTTCGGATTTTTGGGATGGAAGCAGCACCTTCATTCGGCATGGAAGGATCTCAAACAAGAAGCGATCGATTTGCGAATTACGGATAAAAAGCGTCTTCCACGTCTCTACGCTTTTGATAAAGACGGACATTCTTTAAAGGCCGCAAGAGAAAATGCATCTGAGGCAATGTGCACAGAAATGATTCACTTTGAACGACGCGAGCTCGCTTTAGCGCCAGACATTTCTCCTCACCTCGGCGAGACTGGACTCGTGGGCTGCAACCCTCCCTACGGCGAGAGACTAGAAAATCCCGAAGAGCTCAAAGGTCTTTACCGTCTGATTGGGGATACATTTAAGAAAAAAGCCTCCGGCTGGAAAGGTTTCGTGTTCACCGGAAACCTCGATCTAGCAAAAGAGGTCGGTCTCAAAGCTAGCCAGAGATTCCCGCTTTTTAACGGCTCGATCGATTGCCGTCTTCTGACCTACGAACTGTATTCCGGCAAACGATCTACCGGAGCGTCTTAAGATCAGAGATCACTTCGTCAACGTGCCCTTTGACTTTTACCTTAGGATAGACCTTCACTATTTTACCATCCTTACCTACCAAGACCGTCGTTCTTTCAATTCCCATAAACTTTCGACCGTAAAGCGACTTCTCTTTCCAAACTCCGTACTTTTCGCAAACTTTACCACTCGAATCAGACAGCAAGGAAAATGGCAGTTTATACTTCAACTTAAACTTCTGATGGCTCTCCACCGGATCTCTGCTCACACCTAAGACAACAGCTCCTAACTTTTGGATCTCTTTATAAGAGGATCCAAAGTCGCAGCTTTCCTGTGTGCACCCCGGCGTCATGTCTTTGGGGTAAAAGTAAATCACCACAAACTTTCCTAAATATTCAGAGAGGGACACTTTTGCCCCCGAATCCGATGGAAGTGAGAATGATGGCGCTTTTTTTCCGGATTTTAATTCCATAAAAATTCCTCTCTCCTGGTCTTAGTCGGCGGACTGCGTTCCATTAAAGTATTTACCGTAGGGATCTCTCTCTAGATTCTCAATCTCTTCTAACTCTTGAGCCGAAAATTTCTCTCTCCTCTGCCTTTTCTCTTTAACGCGACGTAATCCAGTCCAATCCACGGTGTCACTGATGGCTCGACAGCAAGACCTAATCAGCGAGCCCTAGCCAGCACTTCAGATAACGCCCTTCTGGAAACTCGGCCAAGATGGGATGATCTGGGGACTGGCCCCCTCGGGCAATCCAGGAAAACCGTCTGGCTTGACGTCGTGATGCTTTCGAAATGGTCTCGAGAAAAGACTCTTCCGTCAAAAGCCCTGAACAGGAGCACGCCACCCAAGCGCCCTGCTCGGCCACTAAGCGTGCGGACTGAGTATGCAGTTGCAAATAGGCATGGGTTCCTACAGGAACATCCTTCCGGCCCTTAATGAGTGCGGGCGGATCCGAAATAACCAAATCAAACGCCCGATCTGGTAGGTCCGCCAGGCCACGTAAAACATCAGCCTCAATAGTTTTTACATGAGTCGCGCCTGATGCCCTCACATTTTTTTCGGCACTCATGAGAGCAGCTCGAGACGAATCCACGAGAGTGACCTCTACTCGAACCCCCCTTTGCTCAAAAAACCGCGATACTTGAGCGCTCCATTGTCCAACATAACAACATAAATCCAGAACGCGAATCTGTTTACGTCGAGTCACTACAGGCCACTGCTCGATTCGCTGCAACACCAGCTGGATATTGGCCCATTGATCTAGAAAAAATCCTGTTTTTTGACCTCCAAGAAGATCGACTTGAAACTCTAAAGGTGCAGGAGTCTTCAGGTCGGCAGAACGCACGAGAATACTCGCCTGGCTCAAATCCTTATTCGATGAGCCACTCAGGATCCTGGCCGGCTCGAGTTGAAGGCCCTCCCACTTCCGCGAAGAAGAGTCATTTTTGATCACAAAAACGCCGGATCTTAAACTTTCATCTGCATTGATCTGGCGCCATTCCTCGATCACTGGTGCAAAATCTTTGGTCCATTGATCTGCTCCAGCGGTTTGCGCCTGAACGATGAACGCAGAGGTCTTATCTGCCAGTCGGTACCTATCGATAATCAGTCCCGGAAGCCGATCTGCCTCTCCAAAACATAAGCGGTGACTGGTTTCCTCAAACCCTAAGGTGCGGCGCAACTTCCATGCGGACTCAAGCCTCCTCGCCACGCCGGCAGCAGAGATGGAATCCTTCTCTGACTCGTCCCGAGAAACAGCACGAAAAGTAATTAAAGAAGCAGGATTTCCGTATCCCCAGGCTAAGAATTTTCCAGCGGGATCCTGAAGCTCAAGCATCTCTCCAGGACTCAGGTTTTTTGGCGACTCTTGAAGCTCGTTGGAATACGCCCATGGATGCCCCGTTCGAAAACGCCGGTCGTGCTTGGCTTTGAGTCGAATTCTTTTCATAGAAACCCTTCGATTATCGAGAAATACGCTCGAATGTATAATAGGAATAAGGCATTGGCTCGAGATGATCCTCACGGAATACTTCGCGCCACTGTTTCGGGTCGAAACTCGGAAAGTAAGCGTCTCCCTCAAAATCCTTGTGAATGATAGTCAAGTAGAGTCGATCCAACAAATGCCATGAAGCACTCCAGATCTCGGCTCCTCCGATAATAAAAATTTCGTCAAAACCTTTCTGACCAAGGGCTTCGCGTTCTTGGCACCATTGAATCGCAGACTCCACCGTCGGAAACACCTGAGCACCATCCACTCGGTACTGATTCTGTCGAGAGACGATGAGATTATCGCGATTCGGCAAAGGGCGACCCATGGACTCATAAGTGCGACGCCCCATAATCACCGGATGCCCAGAAGTCATTTTTTTAAAACGACGCAAATCCTCTGGTAGATCCCAAGCAAGAGCATTGTCCTTACCAATCACCCGGTTCCTTGCCATTGCTCCAAAAGCTGAAATCAGCATCAAATCGCCACCGGAGCCTTGATTGCCGGATGGGGATCGTAACCAACAAGCTCAAAATCCTCGAATTTGAAATCAAAAATCGAACGAACCTCAGTATTGATTTTGATTTGAGGCAGCTTACGAGGTTCGCGAGCAAGCTGCTCGCGAGCCTGATCCAGATGATTCAAATAAAGATGCGCATCACCTAAAGTGTGAACGAAATCTCCCGGTTTTAGACCTGTCACCTGGGCGATCATCAAGGTGAGTAATGCGTAGCTTGCAATATTAAAGGGCACTCCCAGAAAAAGATCTGCGGACCGCTGGTACAACTGACAAGAGAGCTTACCCTCAGCGACATAGAATTGAAAAAACGCGTGACAGGGAGGAAGCTTCATTTTTGGAATTTCCGCCACATTCCATGCACTGACGATCAGGCGTCGCGAATCAGGATTTTTTCGAATGTTCTCTACGACCTGAGAAATTTGATCAACCACAACTCCGTCCGCTCCGCGCCAAGATCTCCACTGAGCTCCGTACACAGGACCTAAATTTCCCTGAGCATCTGCCCATTCGTCCCAAATCGAAACGCCATTCTCTTTTAGGTATCGAATATTCGTGTCGCCCTGAAGAAACCAAAGAAGCTCATGAATGATCGATCTTAAGTGCACTTTCTTGGTAGTGACTAAGGGAAACCCTTCGGAAAGATCGAATCGCATCTGATAGCCAAAAACGCTTAACGTCCCTGTAGCGGTGCGATCTTCCTTTCGAACACCATGATGAAGGACGTGCTCCAGCAGGTTCAGATAATTGCGCATACAGATGGGCTAACAAAAACCCCTGATAGGAGCAACGGCTGGTCCTCGGCAAACCAGCACCCCATCGCGATTCACGCCAGGCTCGATAAGAAACAAGTGTTTGAAATTAAAGGCTTTTTAATTTCGAAAAACTCCTTCTGCTCTTCCCGTCTAAAATCATCAATAGGAGTGCAGCAAACGTTTCCTTGAAACGTCTCGATATGAAACACGACTTTAGAAAAGCCCGCCATACCTTCAGCATCAGCGATCTGCATCTTACCGAGGCAGAGCCATCGAATCCAAAGAAGCGCCTTTGGAAGCTCTACAAGGATAGAAAGTTTTTTGTCGACGCTACTTTTAACAAGTTTCTGCAACACATTCAGGAGCTCGCCGGTCCTGGAGAGAAACTTGAACTCATCCTCAATGGAGATATTTTCGATTTCGACGCCGTCATGCGTCTACCTGAAGACCCAAAACAGTTTCACGTTCATTGGCTCGAGCGTCTCAGAGGTCTCAATGCCGAGGACCCTAAGAGCAAATTCAAAATGGAGATCATTCTTCAAGATCACCAAGAGTGGGTGCTGGCTCTACGCACTTTTTTGCTTCAGGGACATCGAGTCATTTTTATCATCGGCAATCATGACATTGAACTTCACTGGCCCGGGGTACAAAAGGTTCTGATCGATGCATTCAATCTGCCACAAGAATTGCGGGAAAACGTACGTATTTGC
>JAGWZD010000156.1 GCA_018968995.1 Bdellovibrionales bacterium | reverse complement strand
CCTCCCATCGGTAGGCCAAGGCAGCGGCGATAGACCCAGAAAATGTAGCCCAGAATAATGCCGAAGCGGCTAGGTTGCGCCTGCTCGCCGTCGCCGGTGCAAAGCCCGTCGGCTTTGAGGTCGTCCACCCGGTCTCCCACGAGGTTCACGCGCTGACTCATGCGTACCATAAGCTCAGTCTCGCTCAAGCCTTGGGGTTGACGGCTGAGTTCGTCGGTGATCAGCAGGGTCGGGCTCTGGGCGGAGGCCGCCGGGAAAGACATAATGTAGGCCCCGCCGAGCGCGAGGGCCGCGACCAGATGGTCCAGAGATCTGTGGATCAAAAAATGCAGAACGGGGAATATGGCAAAAACAAGAAACAACAGCGCCATCTGCCGGGGAACCGGGCGGCCGTTGCGGCCTAAGAATCGCCACAAGAAGATTTGTAGCACCAAGCCGACCGCGAATTGCGCCATCACCGAGGAATAAATCGTAAAAAGCATATCTCGCCGCGTTTTCCGATGGGTTAGCTTTAAGCGGACCCGTACCAAGACGGGCCAGCACCTTTAAATTTATAGATTAGGAGCCTGCCTGTCCACGCGGAACGGGTAAAAATGGAGAGGAAAAAGCCTCACCCCTGCAACGCCACGTTGCCATAAATTGCCGAAGTTTGGAAAAGCGTTTACAGGACCTAGACCTTCTTAGTTGAAGGAATTGAGTCACGGACTCTCTCGGTTGAGAATTTTGTTACCAGACAATTTTCTTAACCAAATAGGAGAGTCCAATGACTCAATCTCAGTACATTATCAGAAGAAAGATGAACGTTGTCGAGCTTGCCCAGACCCTGGGAAATATTTCCGAGGCGTGTCGCAATCTCGGAGTCTCCCGCCAACATTACTATGATATCAAATCCGCCATAGCTGAAGACGGACTCGATGGACTTTTGGAGAAGTCGAGAAAGCAGCCAAGAATTGCGAACCGACTGAGTCCCGAGATCGAAGAGAAAATACTGGCGTACAGCTTGGAGTTCCCGACGCACGGACAAAAGCGTGTCTGCAATGAGCTCAAGAAGCAAGGGATCCACATCAGCGATGGAGGGGTCCGTGGAGTTTGGAGTAGGCACAACCTATTGCGCAAGAAGGAGCGCTTGAAGCGACTTGAGAAATACGCCGGCGAAAGCGGTATGGTGCTGACTGAGGCCCAGGTCGTGGCGCTTGAAAATGCTAAAGAGGAAAAGCAGGCACACGGCGAGATCGAAACCTTCCACCCCGGCTTTTTGCTTGGCCAGGACACATACTACGTGGGGTACATCAAAGGTGTGGGCAAGATCTATCAGCAGACTGGTATAGATACGTTTTCAAATGTGGGTTTTGCAAAACTCTACACAGACAAAACAGGGGAGTGATTTGAATTTTGTGTAACCAGCCTTTCATCGATGGGCTAGAGTTTTACCTAGCCCACGGAAGGAGCTGGATAATATGGACAAAGACAATCGCTCAGACCTCTTCGACGTTTCCATTGTTGAAGAGAAATTGAAGAATGTGAAGAGCCTTTCGGATCTGACTGGACCGAATGGCGTAATCCAGGAAATGATCAAATCGACCGTGGAGCGGATCCTCAAGGCCGAACAGGAGGCGCATCTCGGTTACGAGCCTTACAAGAAGGGTGATAAGCCGCAGGAAAATTCCCGTAACGGCTACTCGAAGAAGAAAATCAAAACATCGTCTGGACAGGTTGAAGTTGCGGTTCCGCGCGATCGAGAAGGAACTTTTGAGCCAATCTTCGTCGAGAAACATCAAACCTTCGACCCTGATTTGGAGCGAAGGGTGACGTCCATGTACGCGCGGGGCATGAGCACCCGCGACATCAAGGCTCAGCTCGAAGAATTTTACGGCACCGAGGTGTCGCAGGCATTGATCACGAAGATCACCGACAAAGTATTAGAAGGTGTTCAGGCCTGGCAATGCCGGCCGCTTGAAGACGTCTACGCCGTCGTCTTTATGGACGCTATCCACTTCAAGGTGCGCCAGGATGCCAAGGTGATTACCAAAGCCGCCTACACGGCGATGGGCATTGGTCTTGATGGCCGCGTGGATGTGCTGGGCTTATGGATCGCTGAAACAGAGGGCGCCCATTTTTGGCTGACCGTTTTGACCGAGCTCAAAAGCCGCGGCGTGAAAGACATTTTATTAGCCTGTGTGGACGGTCTTAAGGGTTTTCCGGAGGCTATCGAAACGGCGTTCCCTCAAACGCGAGTGCAACTCTGTGTGGTCCACCAAATCCGTACGAGCCTTCGCTACTTGTCCTGGAAGCATCAGAAGGCCTTTATGGCTGATCTCAAGCAGGTCTACAGAGCATCGAGCCTTGAGCTGGCCGAGACCGCGCTAAATGAGCTAGAGACCAAGTGGGGCGACGTGTGCCCGATGGCAATCAAATCCTGGCGCGCCAACTGGACGCACTTATCGACTTACTTTGCCTTCCCTCCGGAGATCAAAAAAATGATCTACACGACCAATGCGGTCGAAGCATTGCACCGGCAGTTCCGGAAGGTGACGAAGACAAAAGGCGCGTTCACGACAGACGAGGGTACGCTGGGCATAAGCCGGGCCCTTCCCACGTAAGGGCGTGATCGTTAGCCTCTGCATAGCGGAGGTGTACCGATGGACGACCAGGTAAGTGAGATTTTCGAGCAACTCAACCAGATATGCGAACAGTACAAGAAGGAAGTGCCTGGACGACGGCATGCCTGGCCGAAATCGATCAAAGATCGAATTCTGGCCCTACAGCGCGCCGGAGTGGGCGCGCCTCAGATCGCCAAGCGAGTGCCAGTGCCATACGCGACGATCATGTCATGGGCTATCGCTGAAAAGAAGAGCGGCGGCTTTCTCCCGGTCAAAGTGGTCAAGGCGAAGCGATCACCAACTGTCACAGTTAGAGGCGCTCGGGATCTAGGTGGAGCCTCGCGGACCAAGACTGAATCTCTAACCGTAACGGTTGTAACTCCGGAGGGCTTCCGCATCGAAGGCCTGCCCGTTACCGAGGCCATGAGTTGGTTGAGAGGTTCGCGTGGCGCTTAAGTTCAAGACCGATATCCGCGTCTTCATTTTTGAAACTCAAATTGACCTCAGGGCCGGCTTTGACCGGTTAACCCATCTCGTGCGCGAAAAGATGGGCGCCCAACTTGTCGATGGGGATCTGTTCGTGTTCTTCGGACGGAACCGCCGAAAGGTGAAGATGATTTGTTACGATGGCACGGGCGTCGTGTTGATCAACAAGCGAATAGAACGGGGTAGGTTTATGAACCTTTTCGATCTTGAAGAACGCGAGATCACGACGGAGGAGCTCGACATTTTACTTCGCGGAGGCGTTGTGCGCCGGCCTAAGTTCGGCCAAATGCCGTTGACAAAACTACCGCGAGGGCTTCATGTCTTCGCAGAAAATGCTCAGCCTTAAAGATGAAACAAACATCGAAGTTCTGCGCCAGTACTCAGCCCTCGTGACGATGGAAAATGAGCGATTGCGCGAACTGGTGGCCAGTCTGACTCAGCCTGGCTCGGTGGAATGGTTGAGCACCGATCTTCGGGATCAGCTCTCACGGCTACAGAAGAAATACTTTGGCTTTGGCCGTGAATCATTGAAGCCGCGCACTGACCGCCCTGTGGGCCATAGTGGCGAGCAGTTAAAGCTCCATGGCCTGTACCCGCGGAAACAGGAGTCAAAAGGTGCCAAAAAAGCCGCGCCAGACGAGGCTCCTGAGGTAATCCACCACGACATGCCGGATAATGACCTTGAAAAAGAGGCCTCGGTCAGGGAATTATCTGCCGACATCAGGGTGTGGAAGAAGATGAAGGATTTTTATCAGGAAAGCGTTGAGATCACAGTCACCGAGCGGATCTACAAAAAGGTGATCCATCGGCAGGCTAAGTACCGTCTGAAGGATGAGTACAATACCACAGGCAAAGAAGTGATCATCACCGCGCCCGGCCCGGTAAAGCTAAAGCCCGGCTGCCAGTACAGTGTTGATTTTGGGTTGGCTGTTGTGAGCGACAAATATGAGTTCCACATGCCGCTTGAGCGCCAGCGCCGGAAGATGCAAGGCGCTGGACTTAAGGTCGACGTAAAAACCCTGTATAACCTTTGCCAGACCGTAGCTGAGCACATGGAAACTGTCGTTCCTCGGATCCGGCAAGACATCATGAACGATTTTTGCGCCGTTCACATCGATGAGAGCCCCTGGCTGATCATCTCACAGAAGAAGCGCGGTCAAATGTGGGCCATGAGCAATCGCATCGGCAGCTAT
This sequence comes from Bdellovibrionales bacterium, assembly GCA_018968995.1. Taxonomy (GTDB): domain Bacteria; phylum Bdellovibrionota; class UBA1018; order UBA1018; family UBA1018; genus CAIOHW01. Next base: position 1,211 of record JAGWZD010000156.1, on the reverse strand, counting down.
TACCAGTTCGAGCCGACGAGAGCCGGCGAGGTTGCCGAAGAAATGCTGAAAGGCCACAGCGGCGCCGTGCTGACCGACGCTCTTGCCGCCTACAACCGGCTTAAGAATATCGAAGGAATCCGCCGTGGCCTTTGCTGGGCGCATGTTCGGCGCGAGTTTTACGAGCGCATGGACGACTTCCCGGTCGCCGAAGAAATGGTCCGAATGATCGACGAGCTGTTCGAGATCGAGGCCAAAGCAAAAACCTTCGATGAGCTGCGGGACTTAAGAAAACGCGAATCGAAGGCCGTGATCACCCTCATGCAGAGCTGGCTCCTTGAACAAAGCCAGAAGTACCTGCCAAGCGAAGGCATAATGGCGGCGATCGCCTATTGTGCTAACCATTGGCTAGACCTGAAAACATTTTTAACTGACCTGTCTCTACCCCTGTCGAATAACGATGCGGAGCGAGCCTTGCGCCATGTTGTTCTCGGCAGAAAAAACTTTGCCGGCTCCAAGACAATCAACGGCGCCGATGTGGCGGCGACACTGTACACGGTAATCGAGAGCGCCAAGAAATGCAGCCTTCAGCCCAAAGAGTACATGAAATACGTCATTACCGAACGCTGGCATAAGCGCGAACCAAAAACACCGCTTGAACTGTCGGCGGAAACAGTCGGAACGAATGACCAAGTAGAGTTCCCTGCTAAAGAAGACTGGCAGATCGCCTAGTCAAGAACCTCGGCTACGCCCAACGTACGATATTCCTGTTGGTGTTCAGGTTTCTTTTTAAGCCACTCAAGCAAGCCTTCTTTATGGGGTTTTCCAGCTTTAATGTTAAGCATTGTTTCTCCTTTTGAAATCAGCCCAATAATTTTGGGCGAGTTCAATGTCTTTAGTTTGAGAGCTTTTATCTCCAGCACAGAGAAGCAAAACAATGCTTTCTCCATGTCTAGCGAAATAAACTCCGCGTCCTTGGCGATGATGACGGCATTTTGCACGTCGGCGCGTGCCTGGTTGGCCAGGATCGTGGCGCGAATCTAGTCGTCGAAACGGTGGTCGTCGGTTTGATTGATGAAAATGTATTTAGGATGTGAGTCGGCGAAATACCACCCCGAGGCGGCTGCGACCAATAACAGTGCAAGAGCCCATCTCATTTACGGGCCCGAATATTTTCCAAATTGCATTTTCCGCGAACGCTTTTCGTCATAGAAGAATAGGAAAGGTGTGGC
>JAGWZD010000155.1 GCA_018968995.1 Bdellovibrionales bacterium | reverse complement strand
GGTCCCCCCCCCTCAGGTGCTTCGCTTTATGGTGTGGATAAGAAAGGCGCACCTTTAGAGCCGGAAGCGAATGCTTCGAAACTTTCACGAATTCAAGGAGTCATTGTCTTGGATGGAACCTGGAGCCAAGCGAAAACCCTCTGGTGGCGAAATGCGTGGCTTCTAAAACTCCAAAGGCTCATGCTCTCTCCCCGACAACCATCGCTGTACCGAGATCTTCGACGAGAGCCCCGACGAGAATGCCTTTCGACCCTCGAATCCATCGCAGAGGTCCTCGAAGCCCGAGCAGAGAGCCCAGAGGCCATTGCTCACCTTCGAAGCTCATTTTCAGATTTGCTCTCGCGCTACCGAAAGCTCAAAAAAGGCCCTAGCGCTTCTTATTGAGATTTTGGAGCATCTCCATCGCCTGACGAAGCTGAGCGTCTTTGTTGCCGCGCATACCGCCCATCTGTGCCTGCATCCGAGCTACCGCGTCTTGCATATTCTTCGCTCCCGGAAAGGCCACCTTCATCATCTGCTCAGCCGCTTGCTTGAGCTTCAGAAACACAACGACGTTGACTGCGGTTAGAACCGCAAGACCCACCCAGCTTAAGATCGTCCAAATCGACATGGCCCGATGTTTGGCATACTCGCCGCCCGGATTCAAGTGAAGCGATCTGCACGGGCCGTATTGCAAAATAGAGGGCCCCTCTGACTCGTCCTCGGTTTTAAACAAGCGCAACGCGAGCACAACGGTTGCTAAGCGGGTTGCTGCGGAGTCCGAAAGACGACCCGCATTCTGTCACCTCATAACCGATAAGGAGAACCCGCTATGACTGCCTTAAAGAATTGTAGACCGCAAAAACCTGCTTCTTTCGTTGTTGCCGCAGCGCTAATGAGCATGCTGAGTATCCTCGTCGGGTGTTCGGCAAAAAAGATCCCTGTGGCTACCGATATCCAGCCGTTATCACCTGAGGACATCACTTTTGTGGTCAAAGGACTTGCGACCGGCGCTGAAACCGAGACCCAGATCTTCGCCGAACATGGCATTCAATTTAAACTTTCAGGCGGGTTAGAAGTCGGCCCTGCTCCTAACGGCCAGGTGCACCGACAAGAGCTGAACTCTCAGGATCTTGAGAAACTTCAAGAATCCTGGAGTCAATGGATGAAGTCTGGATTTCATTCAACCGAGACCTGTCTGACGACTGCGGGGCAAAATGAATTCGATACCATCCCAGCCAGAATCTCAGTCAATATTAAAGATCACGAAAAAGCGTTGGTTCGAATTGATGGTGGACAAATCTGCGGACCAGCGGATTCCGCTATTCTGAAGGCTTTCTCACAAACCCTTCTTTCCCTGGCAAAGAGCTACTACCCAAAGGTGTTTCCAAATGAGTGTTTAGCAGCCACTGACGCTCTTCAGGAAGCGCAAAGCAAAGTGCTGAGCTGCGACGATGATAGCGAGTGCGCCAATGTTGACGCTCAGTACTACCCGATACCCGCAGGACAAGTACAATATGTGGCTCTAAAAAAATGTTCGGTTCTTCCTAATCTCGCAGGAGCAAATGCAGCTTCGCTTCAAAGCGAAAGAAAAAGCCTACTAAAAGCGCTCGATGCTGCCAAGGCTTCGTGCGCCGCGGAGAATCGAGAGCTGGTCTGCACGACTGAAGTAGACATCGGCTTTCAAAATCACCGTTACCCTGCACGGTGTATTGCCGCCAAGTGCTTGCCCGGCAAGACACTGCACTAGTTCATGGCACTGGGGTTGCTCTCTTCTGGCAGGAAGGAGCAACCCCACCTTGCCGCGCTCACGTCTTAAAAGAAACCTACTCTCACTCGTACTACCCCTTCTGATGACGATTGCCTGCGAAATGCAGCCCCGCGGAAATTTCAGTGAGTCTCAGCAGCCTCCAGAAATCAATCATGCCGAGCTGTGGGATTCGATCACGATCGTCGTGCGTGGAGCTCGAACACAGCTTGAAAATAACGGGCATTTCACAACGCTACCCAATGCCTGCTACCGAAAAGAAAGCGGAGCTTTGGACGTTGACCTCTGGAATCGCGTTGTACTTGCAACCAATCGTCTAGTGGCTCAACAGTGGACTGAAGAGACCAACTGCCAGGATCGTCCGGCGGGATCAGCAGACCTCTACCAGCCTGTAGTCATCAAAATGATGGACCAACAGGTCAAAGAACTTCTAAAGTATCAAGGTTCCAAGCTCTGCTCAAAGTCTGTTGATCTTGAATCAGCCGCTGAACTTGCCGTGCTGGTCGGTGAGGTGGCCAAACGCGCTTACGAAGAGGGATGTCCCCTAGCTCGCCCCAGGGGACGAGGAGGCCTCACCCGCTGAGATCCCCGACTGCTCTTCAACGACTCGAAGCATTCGTTCGCGACACTCTTTCATTAGCATCTCGACATCGTGTCGATTTAATCCCTTTGTAGGAATCGGACTCAAAACACGAACCTTGATCACTCCAGGAGTGATCCTCTTTTTTTCATAATGAACCACTTCCGAAATAGGGGATGCCACTAATGGAACGATCGGAAGACCAGCCTCAATCGCCATATGAAAAGCGCCTTTTTTGAATGGAAGAAGCCCTCTTCCGCTTCGGTTTCGAGTTCCTTCAGGGAAAATCAAGACACTCACTCCCCGCTCGCGAATTTTTCTCCCTGCCGCTTCAAGTCCAGCAATCGCGTTTCTATGACGCTTGCGATCTAGAAAAATATTTCCTGCCGCATAATAGAAAATATTAAAAAGCGGTATCCAGGCCAGCTCTCTTTTACCAATGACAATGGTTCTCTCAGGAAAAATGGATCCAAAAATAAACATATCCAGATTATCTTGATGATTACCCACATAAATACAGGGCTGGAAGGGTTCGATTTGGTCTACACCCTCAAGCTTGACTCGTATTCTTAGAATTTTTGACATCACCCAGGTTCCTGAACGGACCCAGTAGTGATTGAAATTTAGATTTCCGAATAGAAATGGAATCGCCAGAACTCCAAGAGCCGAGAGTATCAAAAGCCAAATCATCACTAGGATATAACGACAGAAAAAATCTAATGAGCGCATCACGACATGAAGAAGAGCATGAACTCCAAAAACCCACAAGTACCCTAAAGATCGAGATGCTCTCGAATCCAAGTTGAGTCAATCTCGGGGTTCAGACTTCTGGCGCTGACCTCACTACTTTCCCCGAGAATCGTTACAAAATCAGGATGACTCCAAATACTGCGGCCGGTCCACTGCGAATCGATGACCCGAAAACGACCGGGGTCCAAGTGTTGAACCTTCAAGTCATAATGATATTCCAAAACAGGAGCAATTCGATCGTTGGAGTCCAGGTCACTATCATAAGGAAATACCGTATAGATCCAAGCGTGAACTTGCATCCATTCGGTCCGCTTAGGATCAGGAGTGATCGACCAACGAGCACCAACAACAGGCGTATTCCAGACTGGAGGCATCGGATCACGATCCATAATAAAGGCCTGCCGATTCTCGACCAACATCACCTGAATGATTCGATGAAATTCCGCTGGAGACAGGTCCTCAAAGGCCTCTCCCCCTTGACCATCGTTGCGCACGCCAAATATAGACCGATCAGTCGGATCAATCGATTCGTGCGAAAAAATCTTTAATGCCTTTTGTTCGGCGATAGTAAATGTAGCCTTTCGACCCCGAAATCGAATTTCTTTGAGTGACCGCGGCTCGGCAGTCAAGATCGAAGCAATGGCCCAAGCGTCGCATCGGCCCTCCCACGGTAAAAGGGGACGCCCCTCATTGTTGATTCGCGCTATCTCAGCGTTCAGGGCCTGATGGCCGGTCAGATAATCGTATTTTTCGAGCGCTGAGCGGGCATCGATTCGAGAAAGTGGATACCAGTAGCCGGACCAAGGCAATCGATCGGCCTGCGCTCGATACTCTCCCTCCTCAACATAGAGGGGCCCGTGAAGCTCATTAAAAGCGCCTAAAACTGGCTTATTCAAATCAGTAGATGGTGTTTCGATACGCTCGGAGGGGGCTCCGCAACCACTGACAGCTGCTGCTAGCCCTACCAGAAGCTGCCAAGGAACACGATAGCCCCCTCCGATTGCGTTCATGGCCTCTTACCGATGATTCACTGTAACGTTTGCGCAGGTATCAATCACCCGCCCCGTGGCCTTGACCTGAACAGCGGCCTCGTTTTTGTCCTTCGAGTCATCGATTTGTGCAGCACAAATGTCCTCGAGCTGAGTTTTTCCATTGAGGATGTCTTCACAACTCACAGGAACCTCAAGCGAATACTGCTCGATCACTTCCTGATAACGCTGGCACGCGCCTGAAGCCTGCGGTGTGCCCACTTCCTTACTCACTTCTGCAACATTGAACTTGTCGGATACGACCGCAGTAGAGACCGTCCGCACAGACTTCAGCGGAACCTCACCTGGAACTGTCGCAATCCAAGTCAATTCCTGGTTGCGACAGATCAGCTTAATATCCTGTGGCGCCCGTTGCACTTCGCTTTTCGAGGGATCCTGGCACTGCTGACGAAACTTCTCGAGACTCACCGAAAGCGGTGAAGCGGGAGCTGGAGCGGGAACCGGCGCAGGTGCTGACCGATGATCTTCTCCTGCGAAAGCCCATAAAGAACTGATACTCGTCAGCGCAAAAACCGCTGCCGTCCATTTCAGATCTCGATCCTGCCCGCGAAACATTGAACTCTTCCTTCGATTCATAAGACCCCCTCGTTAAATTGTTCCGGCTATTTCCGGACGCTGAGCGGGGATGCAACGCAGGTGCCACCGAGTGCCTATTCGAGACCGTACCGTCGGCGTTTTCTCCAAAGCGTGCTGAGGTTGATTCCCAGTACCGTCGCTGCCTCTTCTAGAGTTCCAGCTGTGGCTAATACACTCTCGATGTGACGCCGCTCGAGGTCCTCAAGACTCACTTCCGTCGGCGAGATTGCAAAAGAGGAAGCTCGGCTCTCCGCAGGCGTTGCGGGAGATTGCAAATGAGGAGCAGCTCCTCTCTCTGCGACGCGATCTGGAATATCATCCAGCGTCACTTGGTCGGTGGAACAAAGGATGGCAGCCCTTTCGAGCGCATTTTTTAATTCGCGGATGTTCCCTGGCCAGGGGTAATTGAGAATCGCCGCTCTCGCCTCGTCACTAAGAGGGCGGGGTGGCCGACTCGCTGCCAGGAACGCCTTCTGGAGTAGCCCCTCTGCTAAGGCCGGAATATCTTCAGGTCGATCTCTCAATGAGGGCATATGCAGGTCAATAACATTCAGCCTGAAGTAGAGGTCTTCTCGAAATCGGCCCTCGCGCACCTCTCGCTCTAAGTCTTTATTAGTCGCAGCGATAATACGAACGTCGACGCGAATCGTCTTCGTATCACCCACACGTTCGAACTCTCTTTCTTGTAGAAATCTCAGAAGTTTGGTCTGCAGAGCCGGCGAAATTTCACCGATCTCGTCGAGAAAAACAGTGCCGGTATCTGCGAGTTGAAGTCGTCCCGCCTTATCTTT
>JAGWZD010000154.1 GCA_018968995.1 Bdellovibrionales bacterium | reverse complement strand
CTGGGGTCCCACGATTCCTTTAGAGTCTCAGAATTCCTCTGAAGTTCATAAAAGGCCCTATGAACGTCCTTACTTTCTCACTGTCGCCAACTTTGAGGCCCGCAAAAACCTTCCGTTTATTCTTGAATCTATCCGAGATCTCTCTGGATTTGATTGGATTTTTGCTGGAAATCCAGGGCACGGATCTCCAGATATCTTGAACAAATTTCGGTCGTTTGCATCGCGATCCAAGATCGGCTTTCATTTCCTTGAAAACCTGTCCTCAGAGCAACTCATTCCATTGTACCGCCACTGCGAAGCTGTTGTGCTTCCTTCATTTGCTGAAGGCTTTGGTCTTCCTGCGCTCGAAGGGGCGGCAATGTCGCGACCTTTAATATTATCTAATATCGACGCTTTTCGCGAAATCGCCATCGAATCGGCGCTTTATTTCGATCCGGTTCACGGATCTGAAGCCCTACGGGCACACTTGCTTCAAATTCTTGAGAATCATGAGCTCAGCAGAAGAATGGCTGCCCAAGCCTCACTACGCGCTCAGCTCTTCACCTGGGAGAAGGCGGCATCTCAGTTTATGGATATCTATCGAAAACTCGAGTCCGAATAACGGTCGCGATTAGGACTCTTCGGAGTCCCCTGACTTACGAAGCCCTAGTTCCTTCATTTTTAACTGAAGACCCTTACGAGACAACCCCAGGGCCTCAGCGGTTCTGGTAACGTTACCCGAATTTCTCTGCAACTCTTCTTCAATCAATCGTCGCTCTACCTCTTGAGTTTGAAGGCGCACTTTTTCCTTAAAACTCATACGGTGAGACTCTTGTATTGCCGTATCCCTTATTTTGAAAATGTCCTCAGGAAGATCCTGAAGATCCAACGTCATACCGTCACACATGACGACCATGCGCTCGATGACGTTCTCTAATTGGCGAATATTTCCAGGCCAAGAATAGCCTTTGAGCACCTCTAATGCAGGCTCAGAGATCGAAGTCACAATGCGGTTCACGCGAATACAGGCTTGTCTTAAAAAGTACCGCACCAAGGGCTCAATGTCGCTGACACGTTCACGAAGCGTGGGTAGGTGAATGGGCACTACACTTAAACGATAAAAAAGATCGTCTCGAAACTGTCCCGAGGCCACCTGAGCCTCTAAATTCCGATGCGTGGCTGCGATAATTCTAAAATTCGACCGAATCAATTTCACGCCACCTAATCGCTCAAAGGTCTTTTCCTGCAAAACCCGAAGAAGTTTCGCTTGAACATCCATGGGAATCTCGGCGACCTCGTCTAAGAACAGAGTGCCGTGGTCTGCAAGTTCAAACCGACCTGGCTTTGAGGTCACAGCCCCTGTAAAGGCGCCCTGCTCATGACCAAAAAGCTCGCTTTCAATCAAATTTTTCGGAATCGCTGCACAATTGAGACGAATAAATGGCCCCTGGCTTCGCTCTGACTGAAGATGAATTCGCCGAGCAACCAGTTCCTTTCCTGTGCCGCTCTCTCCAGTAAGAAGAATGGTGGAATCGCCCGTGGACACCTTTGTTAAGAGCCTCAGCACTTCCTGCATAGACTCACTATTTCCAACTAAGGCACCCAAAGATTCGCCCTCTGAAATCTTGGATAGGCCCGCTTTTTGTTCCACAATTCGTGGCTCACGCGCTTGCTCACGAGAAGAAGCGACCGCCTTGCGAATCGCTGCAAGTAGCTCCTCTTGGTCGAACGGCTTACTGATAAAGTCAGCGGCTCCGTGTCGGAGCGCTGAAACGGCTGAATCCATCGTTCCGAATGCGGTCATCAAAATCACTGGCAATTCGGGGCGATACTCTCGGCAAAAATCAATAATCTTAAGCCCATCAACCCCAGGCATTGCAAGGTCTGTTAAAACTGCATCTAGTGGCTCGGTCTCTAAGGTCTCCAAAGCCTTTTCGGGATCATTGAATACCAACACCTCAAAACCTGCTCGAGAAAGCATCGCCTCAAGAACGAGCGTTAAGTTTCTCTCATCATCGACAACAAGCAGTCTTCCGCCACTGGAACTCACGAGGACCTCCTTCCTGGCAGTTGAATTCTAAAACATGCACCCACGGACTCTGACGAGACTGGCTCAATGACGCCATGGTGACTCTGAATGATTCTCTGACTGATGGATAGTCCAAGTCCAGTTCCAGTTGAAGGCTTTGTGGTAAAAAATGGAACAAATAGCTTCTCAAAATCATCTGGAGAAATTCCACGACCATTATCGCGAATTAGTAAAACAGCGACTTTTGCTGGATGAGCAAACTCTGCCTGAATCGAAATCTCGGAGGCACCTGCCTGAACACTGTTCCGAACCAAATTCTCGAGTACTTGAAAAATGGCCTCAGCGTCGATCTCAATAATCAGGTCTTCGGGACCCTTTTCTAGCCGAACTTTCGCTTGAATATTAGAAAGCTGATGCGCTGAATTCAGTCGCTCCACCGCACGAATCAACCAAGAATGGAGTTCCACTGGAGCCGTCACAGGAGCTATTTTTTTGGAGTAAGTAAGAAATTGGCTCACGACATGATTCAGCCTATGAACTTCATCTCGAATCACCTGCGTCCAGGGGCCTACTTCAGAATTGACAGGGAGTAATTGCGCCGCACCTTGAATCGCCCCTAATGGATTTCGAATTTCATGGGCTAAACCCGCCGCCATCTCACCCAGGGTGGCTAGACGCTCACGTTCAGCTTCGTCTCGAACCCGCAAGATCATAGAAAGCGAGCGAGCTGCGTCGTCTAAATAGTGCTCTACATCGCGCAACTGTCGCCACGAATTTATTCCAGTACCGTGCTTGCCTCTAGGCTTCTCCGTCTCTCGTGAAGGCTCAGATTCCATGTTTAGAAAAATCCAACCTTTAATCGTAGAATCTATCAGCGGTAGAAATGCTGAAAACGGACTCAATAGAAACTCATCAAGAACGCTACCTAATCGTTTGCGCTCAGATGCTTTTGCGGTTCGATCGATTTCAGCCCTCAAAAGAGACTGAGTCAAAATCGATAGCCGTCCTGATTGCCTCCTCTGCTGAGACTCCGCTAATAGAAGCGGAGCGTTTTCAGTAATGTCCCGATGAGTGAGCACAACCTTGATCTGATTTGCTGCCAGTGCATTTTCTAGGGCTTGCCGAACCTCATTTTCCCACGCCAAAACCGTCCTTGCTGAGCGAAGGTCTAGCTTCGACTGCTCTAGACTTTTGAGCCAATCAGCGTCTCGAGACGCCAATAGTCGATCCGTCAGCGCGGAAACCCATCGCTGCAAAGGGTTCAAAGACATCACTACAAAGAAAGAGACAGCAAAGGAGTTGAGAAAAAAAAGCGCCGGATTTTTTTCAATCCACGACACCAAAAGCAAATAAATTCCGGTGAGAACCAGTGCAAGTACCAATAAAACAACAAACCGAGTGATCAGTTGCGGCAGATCCAGAAATTTCTGTTGAGCCACAGCCTGACCCACCAAAATCAAATAGACACAAAGCAAAAGATTTCCCAGGGAAGGTAGAACATGCCCCATCCAAGACACGTGATCCATGGTGGAAAACGCGAGCACAAATAAGGCGCCACCAAAAACCACCCCCTCACGAAGGGGTAGAGGTCGACGCGTGGCCAGAATCAAAACAAGTTGAAGCACCAAGGGGGCGGGTGAAAAATACATCAACTCTTTTAATAGCGGTAAAGAGGCTTCACCTTGAGTGATGCCAAAGGTCCAGGCCACTCCTAAAATGGTGGCACTGGCGAGGCTCAACCCCCAAAGAGCTCGAGAAGCAAACTCAGCCCAAAGCTGCGGGAATCGCCCAATCCAGATCCTTAGAAAAAAAAGCCCTGCGGGCCCAAGCCAAATTCCTGACAGGAGATGAGCAGAGTAAAATCGGCCCCCTCCAAAGACCTTTTCAAGAAAAAAGGACAGGGACCAAACGAAGACCATCCCGCACAGCACCGAAAAGCTGAGACTGAGCTTATTTTGAAGCTGCCGAGTCGGCGTGGACAGGGCCATGCCGAGGCTGGTCAAAGCTACCAGCAAGGCCGTCTGGGCAAGAATATTCATGACCCCCTCTTACCAGACATTCGCCCTCAAGGAGAGCACCTTACCGGTCGATAAGGTTTTGTATGGCAAATCGGTTCAACCCCGTTGAATTGGTCATTTTCGCAGCAGTCGCCTCTGGTTTCGGGTTCTCAGCCTACCGGCTGATCCACGAGAGGCCTGCCGTGGAGTCGGGAATTCTGGCTCCAATGGCCTCGAACCCCGTCTCTGAGGCCCAGCGCCAACCTGCTGCGATTGCTCCTCTTTTTGGTCATGTGCAGTTTGGCTGCAAGGGCGGTGAGGAACAGGCCGTAAAGGCGTCTAAGATTCGGATCACCGGTCCCATTTGCGGCTTGGAAGCCTCGGGTGAGAAGGCTCAGGTAGTTTCGGCCACAGTGGTGAATGCCGCGAATCAGTTTCATGCCACAGTTTTTACGGATATCGGCGCCGGAAAATTTTCGACAGATTACATCCCTTTAAACGCTGAAAAAAACTCCATCCGGGTTCAGTTTAAGTTTAAAAGTGGAAAAACAGCCTCTCACGATCTGGTCATCCAGAAAGAGTAAAGCCGGTGAAACTCGGCCCAAAACTTGATCTCCTGTTGGGCGATGAATCGCTTGGATCCCTCCCTCATTCCTTGGAAAAACCTGATTGGAAAAAGAGCGACTCGCTCGCTTTTCGATACCCTTGCTAAAGGTCTGAGTGCTCGGTCTCAAGTTCACGCGTTGTACACTCATTATGAGATCAATCCCGAGATTTTTGAACAACAGCTGACCTCCCTGATGCCCTCGCAACGCCGATATCTCGCCTCGGCTTTGGCCATCGCTCGAGACTATGCTCTGTTTCGTGAAAAAGCGTTTCAGGAGTCTCGCTCATGGCATGAAGCTGCGGAGACCGAGCCCCAAGGCCTACTCCAATTACTCTCAGCTGAGAGTCGACAGGAGAGCCGCGAGTGGATTGGATTTTGGGCCCAATACCGGCAAGGGCATTGGAGCGACCTTCAATGGGTCGAACGTGGAGTCAGAACCCACGTCAATTTCGATAGCACTGAGTTTTTCGCGAGGCTACTCGCTCTGCGCCCCCGGGCCCTTGTCCTTATTCATAATCATCCCTCAGGATTAACGACCCCCTCCTGGACGGACTATCGACTTACCGAAAAAATTCATTCGGTTGCCCGACAGTTTGGCATTGAACTCAAGGGACATTGGATTGTAGGCCCTCACTCTGAGTATTGGATCGCTCCAGAGAGTTTCGGAGCAAAAGTCGAGGACGCCCAAAAGTGAACGAATCATGCCAAAAATGTCAGAAGCCCCCCGCCCTATGCGTCTGTTCGTTGATCAAAAAATTCGAGACAACCACTCGATTATTGGTGCTTCAACATCCGCAGGAGCCAGACCACGAGCTGGGGTCTGCCTGGCTCGCGGTAGAGTGTTTGTCTCAAGGTCAGTTAAAGGTTGGACTTAGCTGGCCTAATCTCGCAAAA
>JAGWZD010000153.1 GCA_018968995.1 Bdellovibrionales bacterium | reverse complement strand
GCACCAATGGTGTGTCTTTCGGAAGTGGCTTTGCCTGCCGACTCAGTAACGGAAACTTCTTCTTACGGTACACGGGTTATCTTTCAGGCCGAATCGATGCCGTGATTCGGGTTTCGACGCAGCTTCCAAACGGTGAGCTGGGGTATTCGGCTCAAGAGGTTTTTCAACTTTCCAACCGAGAACTCGTGATCGGCATGGGCCCCAAAAATTGTAGCCCCATTTTAAGTAGTGGGCGCTTTGCCGGATGGTATTGCCCCGAGCCCAGCCAAGCCGAGCGTGCCCTTTTTGAAGGCCGCCATTCGACCGGAGTTTCCTTTGAAATCGCTTTCGTGAATCAAGATGGTCTTTGGGACAGTCGCTATAGCGAAAACTACCGATTTTCTTGGTAGGTGTTGCCGGGGCTCTGCGGCCTAGAGACCCCTTCGTAAGAATTCCACGAAGAGAAAACAGTGTCCCCCGAGACACACCGTTTGTCTGAGAAAGTTCTCTGATTTCGAGGATTTTTTTTACAGCTGATCAAAGTCTCAACAGTAGAGTTCTCGCTCCACGCTTCCAGCTCTGGGCATGTCGCTTGCTTCACTCCTTCAGTGGGAGAGAGTGGGAGCCTCGTACTGTGGGGTCGGTGCGTGGTTCCTCTCTCTTGGGGGAAAACACTGATGAACCACTTTTCATTTTTCAAAAAAATGGCTTTCGCTTTGGCACTTTTTTTCATCTGCGGCCCTGCCAGCGCAACCTCGAGAATTCCGATCGGCCCTAAGGGACAAGTGGATCGTCAGGCCCTTCGGGCGTATCTCCACGAGCGAATCACCCACTCTCGGCTCAATGGCTACATGCCTGAAGATGGCGCCAAGTACGGAGTCGATGGTTCAGTGAATTCTTGGGTCAATCACTTCATGGCTTTGGCAAAATATGAGTCCAACTATAACACTCGAGTTCGGAATGATGCCGATGACGGAGGATCGTTAGGCTTATTTCAGGTTTCGGTTCATGATGGCTTTCGCTATCGCGCCAACCCGGAGAGACGAAACTGGACCGAGCAGCAGTTGCTGGGCGATCCAGCAATCAACGCGAGCACGGCGGTCTCGATTTACGAACGCAATGTGATTCGCGACGGCCGAATCGTTCGCAGAGGAAGCCACAAAGGAGCGGGTGGATATTTTGCTGGCACCTCGATGCGAAAAATCGCTCGCGAAGTGGCCAACGGAACGATTGGAAGATTCAATCCAAGCGCTACGGCAACCGCCAGCACTCAGCCTGAGATCCGTCGAGCACAGCCGGTTGAGATTCGCCGAGCCGAAGCCGTTCGGCCCTCGGGAGGATCCGATGGAAGTGCTGAGATGACCACCTTGAATGAAGAGAACCGGCCTGCCTCAGGAATTGGACAATTCTTCGCGCGACTTTTTCGACCCAGAGGCTCGTCCAGTCAGAGTACGCCGTTTCACGACCGAAGAATTGCAAACGTCTCTCACAAGGGTGGCCCAGCACGCTGGACCAAGAACCAAAGCCGAAGCCGGAATTCCAGCGTGTCTAACGTGATCTCGGCTTCAGCGCGCTAGCTCTAAGCGGAGGTTTTCGAATGAGGCGGATGTACACCTGGATTTTACTTCTGGCTTTCGCATCGAGCACTGCGTGGGCGTTGCCACAGCCCGATCAGGATTTCTTAGATGGAGTGGTTGCCGTCGGAAAAGAGTCTTCCGAAGTGAAGGCTGCGCAAGTTCTGCTAGAACGAATGAAGAAGCGCGCAGGCTTTCCCAAGAGCACTTTCTTAAAAATTGAAAACGCGAAGTGGATGCTGCCTGTTTCAAAGAAGGCCTACGCCATTCTTGAGCTTCGACGCTCAGGACGGCTTTCGTCTGAATATCAGACCCAAAAAGAATTGCTCGCTGAATTGAAAACACTGGTCCGCCAGCGTGCCTCAAAGCCCTCGAAAACTAGGGTGGAGTCGGGCATCACTTCTCCGGAGAACCTCGAGAATATTCATCGATTTATTGCCTACGAGTCTGCTTTAGCTGATCAGGCCGCCTTTTCAGCGACAGGAGCCTCAATTCAAGCGGGAATGGACGCTCTTGAGCGCTCGGGCAGCGATGTGCTGACCTGCAGATAGACCCACTACAGGTAAAGCTCTACCCCGCCCAGGACGCTGTAAAAAGGCCCCGAGATATTGAATTTTCCACCGCTTGAGGTGGTCTCGGTGTCGGTCATGATCTGTTCATAGCGACCATCCACTCGGAGTGAGAGATGCTTGATGATCGGAAGATGAAACGCCAAGTTGGTGATGAATCCAGGGCGAATGCTCGTTTCTTCAATCCCGAGAGCCGTGAGTCGGGCGTCGGTCACATTCCATGTAAAGCCCGGCTCTATCGTGAAAAGCCAAATTTGAACGGGAACCAGCAGCAAATCCCACTGATAGCGGCGATAGCGAGACCCTCCACCTGCAGGGGCCTTGAGCTGGTAGTCCGTCGCAGTGAAGTCTAGGCCTAGGCCCACCGCGCCTAGATATTTGACGTTCAGCTTCACGCCTCCAAAAACTTTTGCGCGATAGGACTTACCCTCGCCCACGTAGTCCATGAGGTGAGCACGAGGAAAGCTTTTTCCGTACTGCCCCAAGAGGTTCACTGCGGGCTTGAGATCATTGGCCGTGGCCAGAGAAATAGACTGAGTGGCTGCGAGAAATAAACCTAATAGTAAACTCTTCTTCATGAAGCGCTCCGACAGAAAACAAGATGGAAAATGGCGGAGAGGGGGGGATTCGAACCCCCGTGTGGTGTTACCCACAACACGCTTTCCAAGCGTGCGGTTTCAACCACTCACCCACCTCTCCGCACGAGGGTAGGAAGGGGATAGCATGGCTCGTCATTCCCCCCAAACGGATTTTCAAATGGGATGGTGCGGCTTTATCCAGGACCGACCCCAGGGTAGGGTTCAGCAGGCATGTCGCTTCGGTTGGGCTGGAAGTTTTTCCGTAGTTTTTTAAGGTCTCCCGCACAGATGGGAGGGGTAATTCCCTCCTCAAAGGCCCTGGCTCGAGCCGTGGCCGAGACAGTAAAAGAGCTGCTTGAGGGACCTCAAACGCCTCTCATCGAAGTGGGGCCAGGCACTGGGGCATTGACCGAAGAACTCGTCCGACTTGCCAATCTCGTGGTGCTTCTGGAGCGAAACCCTGAGTTCGCAGAAGATCTTCGCCAGCGTTTTTCAGGGCCTGAAGTACGCTGTGAGGATTTCTTAACCACAGCGCTCTTTGCCACCGGAAATCGTGGTGCGGTGGTGGTGTCTTCTCTTCCGATTCGTAGCCTTCCCCATCCAGAACTGTTTCGTGCTCGGTTTCGGGAGCTCTTGCTCAGCGGATCGGTTCGAGCAGTAGTTCAGTTTAGTTATGGTTGGCGAGATCCTTTGGGTTTAGGTGATCTCCAGATTTTGGCGAGTCGCAGACGGTGGGTGCTTTGGAATCTACCTCCAGCCTTTGTGTGGACCTATCGGCTCAAAGGGTAGTGAGAGGGTCGACCATCCGGATTTGATCCACAAGCACTTGCGCAGAGTGCGAATGCTGGTCTCCGCTTCGTTGCATTTTTCCAGTGACTGTAAAAAGAGATCCTCTCTCAAAAAGTTCACGGTATTTCTCAAACACCTCTTTTCGAAGAATCAAATCTAGAAATCCGGTCTCATCTTCAAGCGTCGCAAAACACGTTCCTTTCGCTGTCGGGGGCCGCTGCATCACAATCACTAGTCCAGAAATGGTGAGTTTCTTCAAATGCTCGACCGTTTTGGCCTGTGCCGTCGTGATCTGGGGAAGGTCGCTTCGAATTTTTCTCAGCTCTTGCATGGGATGACCTCGAGTCGAAACCCCAAACGAGCGGTAATCGGAATGAATGGATTCAAGAGCCGTCAATGGTGAAAATAAATCGCTCGAGTAAGAAGGCGATTGCCCTGAAAAAAGGCTGAGTTGTTCACTCACCCCATTGCTAGATCTTTCATAAGATTTTTCTGCTGCAAGAAGGCTCCAAAGCGTATGCCGGCGATCTTCACCAAAGCAGGAGAAGGCGTCTCCCAGAGCAAGGGTATTTAAGATGTTCTTTCTGATTTTCGTTCGTGTCAGGAAATCCGAAAAAGAGTGAAAGGGTCTTTCAAGCCGAGACTCCTCAATAGAACGAAACTCAGTCAGGCTCATGCCTCGGGTGAGTCGAAAGCCCAGACGCAGGGCACCCTTCTCGATGGTGCAATCCCACTCGGAGGAGTGGGGGTCGATCGGAAGAACCCGGACCCCGTGGCGTTTAGCATCATCGATGAGGGTATGATTAGCGTAAAACCCCATCGGCTGAGAGTTGATGATGGCGCAGGCGAACTCGGCAGGATGGTGACATTTAAGGTAAGCCGAAGCATACGCCAGAAGTGCAAAAGAGGCTGCGTGACTTTCCGGAAATCCATACTCGGCGAACCCCTGAATTTGTTCAAAGATCTGATCGGCAAAAGTCTGAGGAAGGCCATTGGCTCGAAGCCCATCCATGAGTTTCTGGCCCATCTCGTTAATGCTTCCGGTGGAACGCCAAGCACCAATCGCACGACGAAGTCGATCGGCTTCTCCTGGGGTGAAGCCTGCTAGCGTGATGGCAATTTTCATCACTTGCTCTTGAAATAGAGGAACCCCAAGTGTTCGCTCTAAAATGGGGCGAAGGCGCTCATCTGGAAAAACGACGGGCTCGAGTCCACGTTTTCTTCTCAGATACGGATGAACCATTCGCCCCACGATCGGCCCAGGGCGAACAATCGCCACTTCAACCACCAAGTCGTAAAAGGTTTTCGGAAGAAGCCGGGGAAGCATACTCATTTGGGCACGCGATTCGATTTGAAACACCCCCACCGTATCTGCGCGTTGAATCATCTGATAGGTTTTTGGATCTTCAGCGGGAATTTCATGCAGCTGCTTTCCGACCAGCTGAAGACATTTTCTCATCGCTGAGAGCATTCCCAGAGATAGAAGATCGACCTTGAGGAGTCCGACAGCATCTAGATCATCTTTGTCCCACTGAACAATCGTTCGCCCCTGCATTCGGGCAGGCTCGATTGGAACCGTTTCAATCAGCGGATCTGCCGAGAGGGTAAATCCACCCGAGTGGATGGAAAGATGCCGTGGAAATCCATAAATCTCTTCTGAGAAGCGCTCCACTAAGGTGTTATTTTTGGCGTCCTTTCTCGAATTTTCTTCATCAGGATCATACCCGAGAGTCTTTGAAACCTCTCGGAAGGCCGATCGGCTTCGATAAGTGATTAAGGCTGCCACCATGCCTGCACGATGTCTCCCGTATTTCTGATACACGTGCTGAATGACTTCTTCGCGTCGCTCGTGTTCAAAGTCGACATCAATGTCGGGGGGCTCACCGCGCTCAGCAGAGATGAATCGCTCAAAAAGAAGATTCATTCGCACAGGATCGATAGCGGTGATTCCTAGGCAGTAGCAGACTGCAGAATTCGCTGCCGAGCCTCGCCCCTGACAGAGGATTTTCTTTGACCGCGCGTAATCCACAATCTCCC
>JAGWZD010000152.1 GCA_018968995.1 Bdellovibrionales bacterium | reverse complement strand
AGGTGGACACTTTGAAATGAGCGTACCGGACCCAACCGGACAGCAGGGCTCTCCCCAGCAAGAGTTGTCGACACTCTTTAAGGACTTCCTTTTTCCGATTATCCCTCCCCCAAGCCTACTCGAGCTGATTCGGGCAGCGGGAAACGAAAAGATCCGAGTTCGCGAGCTCATGCCGCTTTTTGAGCGTAATCCGGCACTCTGGCATTTCCTCATGAAGGTCGCTTTCCTTGCAAACAAGGTAAAAGAGTGGCGCGCAGAGGTTCCCGAGACCGTCGACAACTCTGACGTCGTGATTGAGCGTATCCTTGGTCTTTTGGGCAAGGACATCGTTCGAAACCTGATGGCCTGCGTCACCATGAACCGCGCTCTAGGGGTGAATCTTCCCAGAAAAAACAAGGACACAAGTCTCAACATCAATCCACCGGATCAGCTGCCGTTTGCCATTCTAGCTCAAGATTACTGCCTGGAGCGCAAGCTCATGCATGCAGACATGGCGTTTAATTCAGGCATTCATTACGACTGGATGAACGCGCTTTTAAATAAGCGCAAGGCCTCTCAGGATCAGAAAGCCCTGATCAAAGAGTCTTTTAGCGAGGGGTTTTTGATTGCTCGAGTGGCCTACCGAATCGCACAAAATATGCGCAAAATGCGGTTTGATCGATACGTTTTTGGAGCTGGGCTGCTCCTGCCTATAGGGAAAGTAGGCATGGGAGTGCTCTTCCCCAAGGAGCTTAAGGAAAAGTCCTGGGTCCAACTGTTGGCGGATTGCGAAAAGCATCCGAAAGGCAAATTCGAGGCTCTATGTTTTTATGAGAGCCGAAAGATGCCCATCACTCATTTAGAAATTTCTGGCCTCATGGCGAGCTTTGGGGAAACCCTTCGACCTGTGGAGCGAGCAATAACTTTTATCGAAACCCCTTATTTCTTGGACTCCCTGGATCCAGGTCTCGCCTCGCTCTCAGGAGTGCTATCTCTGGCGAGAGCCGCTGCTCTCACTCCGGGTGGAAAGTTCGCACCAACGCCATTTCAAGAATCTTTCATGAGTAAGTCGAACCTCACGCTCAGTCTCGTCAAAAAAGTGGCGGCTGAAGCGCTCGAAGAGAAGGTGGGATAGATGGCTTTCCATCAAATCAGGCCCTCCTGCACGAGTTGCGAAGCCTGTGTGGATGTTTGCCCCACCAAGAGCATTTTTTACGGCGTGAATCAGTTTGTGATCGATACCGACACTTGCCATGACTGCGGAATCTGCGCCCGAGTTTGCCCCGTAAACGCCATTGTTTCGACGGCCGAGCTCGGCGGTGAGTCCGCCAAGGCCGACGCGTCAGGCCAAAAACCTCAATAAGCCGCCCCATCCTTCCGATAGAGTTTTTGTGAAGGTCAATGGATTCCGAGAACTGATCCCAGTAGCACGGCCCTTAAAACCCCAAACCGAGGGTGGAGATGGCTATGGCGCTGCAGGATACGAGCAACAGAACCAAAAGTCTGATCAGGATTCTGAACAAAAAGAGCCTGAAGGCATGACCCCAGAGCAAGAGCGAGTGGCTATCGAGAAAGCCGTAGCTGAGTTTGAAAAAGAGTCTCAATCTCAACAACACGGCCTTCACGCATCGATCATCCCCGGGCTTCGGGTTGTATTGACCGATGTAAATGGGACCGTCATCCGCCAGCTCGCTCCTCAAGACTTTCTGAAGCTGAGGCAGGGCGTCGCTGGAGACTCCAGGGGACGCGGAAAACTCCTTGATCAAAAGTACTGACCGCGCGACACCTTCTGATGGAGATGTCCACTCAGAACAGCCTCAATTACGTGCATGTGCTATCCGACCTCCACTTGGTTCATCCAAGTGAAAGCTTCTATCAATCGGTACTAACGTTTATTTCAGAAGTACCTCAACCAGGCGATCATCTCGCTTTAGCCGGTGACATTTTTGATGTCTATGTGGGCGACAAGACGGTGTTTCGTGAGCTTCATCGCCCCTTTTTTGAAGCCGTGCGCTTAGCTGGACTGAGAGGAGCTTTCATCCACCACATCGAAGGAAATCATGATTTTGGCCTAGCTGACTCTTATGCCGCGATGGGATGTAGTCAGGTTCAGGTTCATGGAGACTTCATTGAAATCGAGATGCAGGGACGAAAAATTCGAATTGAGCACGGCGATCTCGCCGACAGCGCTGATTGGTTCTACCTTCTATTGCGAGGGTTTTTCCGGAGCGTCGCGGGCCGCAGTCTGATCGCCTTTTTGCCCGGGCAAGCCCTCGATCGACTCGGACAATACTGGAGCAATACATCTCGAGATCAAAAAACTCTCCCTGATGACTGGTCTAGTGAAGACCGCGAGAAGCTTCGCTCTATCTTTTTCAAGTACTCTCGCACACGGGTCGGTCCGGGTCAGGCGGATGCCTTAGTCATGGGCCATTGTCATGATCCGCACTCGTGTGACGGCTACATGAACGTCGGGTTCCCCCGTCACCACAAACAGTGGGTTCGATGGAATCCCGCTGAAAACATGCTCGAGCGCCTCTCTTACCGTTTTTAGCTCAGATTTCCAGGTACCCTGTCATTTCTGTGACTACTCGAATCCCTACCGGGAGACCTCTTCCGGGGTAGCCGGATACACCCCCAAAGTGTATACTCAGCAAATCGCCTATGCTCTTCGCTAACCAGGTAAAACGTGAGTTTTCTATGGCCGATTGGAACCGCGGCCAAATCTTCTTTCGGGAAGAAAGGATCAGTCACGTTCGTCTGGAGGGCAAAGCGGTCACTGCTCAGATCAAAGACTCCTCGGGCCTCGCCTGCCAAACTTCATTGCAAATTAATCGTGGCACTCTAGGGCCCACCCAGTGTTCCTGCTCGCCTGGATCCAAGGGCACCGGGGTTCGCTGCAAGCATGTCGCTGCCCTAAGCATCTGGGTCATACGACGAGGCAGTCTTCTTCGGGCGGGTATTGTTGATAGTGGACATGGCGTCGACGAAGAGATTGAGCGCGAAGAAAACGATAAAACTCCGGCAGAGTTTGTAGGGTTTGTTCGGGGGCTTTTTGAAAACAAAAGCTTTATTGGTATCGCCATCGAGCCCGCGCTCCGTTACCTCGACCCCTCAACAAGCGCAATAAAGGTCGATCCGGTGCATCATCTCGTTCGCCAGACCGAACCGGGATTATGGAGAACGGTCAACGATGTCTACCTGGAGCTGGTTCCGTCGCCAGGAGCCGTTCCGATCCTGAATAGCATTGACTCGACAAAAGTGGTCTATCAAGGGGCTACCGCCATTGACCACCTCGTTCGATTGCTCACTATTGAGAGCAGCAAAAAACTTGTTTTCCAGGACACTCTTAAAGTCGAGATCGACGAAGAGCCCATGAAGCTCGTCTCTCTCGGGATCGGAAAAAAAGGCGCCAAGGGCCGAGCGCTGACTTATGAATTTCGAAATTCTCGTGCTCGCTTCTCAAGCGATGAGCTTGAACTTTTCTCAAAGCAAGGTCGACTCAGCACGAGCTACGTCTGGAAGGGCGATCGAATTTACAAGTTCGACCCAAACCTTTCACAACTCAGCAAATATGCCCACCGAAGTGGAATGTCGGATCCGGATGATGCCAAGGGCGAAGGCAAAGTCGAAGCCTTCGGCTTTCTGGACGACAACGAACAGAATCCGCTACATCCGATTGTTGCGTATCGCTTGAGTCTGGAACTCGGGGTGGAGGCTTTCAAAGTGGATACCGACTGGCGGGAGTTCCACGAGTGGAAAAAGAATTTCGAGCGAAGCAAAATCCCTCCTCTACCAAAGGTGAAATACGGCTTCGATCTTCGCGAGTATCAGCAGAACGGGCTTTCCTGGATGTGGAGCCTCTATCAGAGAGGACTCTCCGCACTGCTCGCCGACGACATGGGACTTGGAAAAACACACCAAGTGCTAGCGTTTCTCTCCAGCATCTACCGAGGCAAAGATCGTCCACGGCAGGCCACCTTGGTTGTCGCCCCAACCTCAGTCGTAGCCGCATGGTCTCATAAACTGCACAAATATCCGACAGGGCTTCGTTGGTACGTTTTCCACGGGACAAATCGAAAGCTTCCGCCGGATGGCGAAGTTGATATTATTCTGACCACTTATGGCCTGCTTCAGCGTGAGTCCACCCTTCGTGAGCGCGACTGGCATTCCATTATCCTCGATGAGGCACAGGCCATTAAGAACGCGACCACCATCAGCTCACGAGCCTCGCGGGCACTGAAAAGCACCTTTCGAGTAGCGATGACTGGTACTCCGGTAGAAAATCAGTCGGTAGACCTTTGGAGCGTGATGGAGTTTTTGCTTCCTGGCTACATGGGGTCCCTGCCCCGCTTTAAGCGTCTCTATGGTAGCGATCGCGAAGGGCCGAGCGAGGACCAAGCGCTCGCTCTGCGTCGATTGATTCAACCCTTCTTACTTCGCCGAACAAAGTCGCAGGTTCTGACTGAGCTGCCCGAGAAAACAGAAGAAGTTTTGGCCTGCGAAATGACGGCCGTTCAGAAAAAAGTTTATAAGGCCTACCTCACCGGATCAGAGGCCGACAAAGTTCGCGACGAGCTCAAATCAGGCAAGAAAATCGACTACGCCAACGTCCTTGCTCTATTAACCCGTTTGAAACAGGTTTGCGACCACCCAGAACTCACTGAACTGACCTCAGGAAAAGTGAAGAAGCTGAAGAAGATCGATCCGATGGACAGCGGAAAGTGGGAAGCGTTTGAAGAAATTGTAACTGAAGCACTTGGCTCGAACTTGAAGGTGGTTGTCTTCACCCAGTATCTGGGAATGATGGATTTGATCGCCGAGTTCTTGAAGAAAAAGAAAATCGGATACACCGACCTTCGGGGAGACACCCCAGATCGCGGAAAGCGTATCGAACGGTTTGCGGAAGACCCAGATTGCCACGTCTTTATTTGTTCCCTGCTTGCGGGAGGTCTGGGCATCGACCTTACCGCTGCCAGCGTTTGTGTGCATTTTGATCGATGGTGGAATCCTGCGAAAGAAAACCAAGCCACCGACCGCCTTCATCGCTTTGGGCAAACTCGAGGGGTTCAAGTTTTTAAACTTCAAATCCCTGGGACTATCGAAGATCGAATTGCCTCGATTATTCAGAATAAAAAGAAGCTCGCAGGAGCACTCATCGAAGAGTCTCCTTTAGGTCTCAAGGCCTTCTCCCGTGAGGAGCTCCTGAACCTACTGAATCCGAACCTCGACTAAACGAATTACCGGGTAGCAGTCACCAGCAGCGCGTAAGGCTGTCGTCCTGACTTCCCTTGCGGCACATTTCGGCCAAGGACTCGAACCCGATAATCACCTTGCTCGGCCTCTCCTGGCTTAATCTCGATCATTTCCAGATTATTGATGGAGTCCTTCAATGAAATCACCTTCCCAGAAGGTGTGACCACTTCAAGGTCCAGGTCGTTCACAAGAGCCTTTGCAGCAGCTGGCGCCGCAGGAGCATCCGTGTAAGCAAGAGTGGCCCGAATTCCTGCCCCCCCGGTCACACTAAAAGAGATCTCTGACGAAGCGCCCTTAGCAACGCCATCACGAGAGTCCACAA
>JAGWZD010000151.1 GCA_018968995.1 Bdellovibrionales bacterium | reverse complement strand
GGAAGGGTGGGCTTTCCACCGTACCAAGGGTCGCCATGCCCCAGAGGAACCTCTCGCGCTCCAGCAAGCATTCGTCCTTTGGATTGATGCCAGCCTGAATCCCATTTCTCATGAGCAACCCGAACGAACCCGATCCCGCTAGCAATCACCGCTGCGAGAATCAGTCCCTTCTTTTTCCACCCCTTCGAAAGACCCATGATCCTGTCTCCCAAGCCCGAGATCATCTCGTGACATTAATATTATAACTCGAAATTCCGCCGTTTGGACTAGTCGTGGTGGTATGCAACCCCGCCACTGCCCCATTCACGGTAAGGACGTAAGTCTTACCTTGTTCAGCATAAAAGCTAACGCTGGGGCATCCCGTGGCCCCTTCATCTGCAGTAAGCAATCGCTGCCCGGAGGAGGCCCCAGAACTTCCGAACACGTAAAGATCCAGATAGTCTTTGGCAGCGCAGGCTTTCTGCCCTCCATCGAGATTCGTGACCGCGACCAGCACATTGCCCGATGAGGTTTCGTGCTTGTAAGTATACCATCGAACATATCCCAACTTATTATAGGGGTATGAACTGCCACCCGACTCCACCACATCATGACCATCCGCAACGTGGGGTACATTCAATCTCAGGGGCTTATAAAAATTCCAGAAGGCTGCTGGTCGGCTTTGGCCACCGTAAGTCCTTGCTACGGAATAAGCCGAGCCAATCAGTTGTTTTGAGTCAAAAGGATCCGCAACATCGTTTGCCAAACCTGTACATTGCGGGGTTGCACAGAGCGCATGGTAGGGCGTTTCAAGCTCTGTCTCCCAGAGACTTCTCAGGGACTCACTACTCCCGCCAAACTGAGCATTGTAGTGGGCCGCGAAAGTCAGCAAGGTCGTAAAAGCAGGAGAATTACTCTGAAAGTTTTTTAAGACTTGATGGATTCGACTAAAGTCTCGTTGCTTATTGTCGTAAAGCTTCCAAAGAAAATACTGCACGCTGCTCTCGTTGTGAATTCCATTACTCGGCGCACTTTTAGGCGACAGCGCAATGTTCATCGTGTCGCCATTTCGCTGATAGCTACCCATCGAGTCGACGTAAATCGGATCTCCAGTCGCAATCGCTGAGAATGCATTGCCGTAACCCTCACCAAAAGCAACACGAGGATCGAGTCGATCACTCAACGAATGCGACCCACCCAAGGTATCCGATCGATACAGGCTGTATTCTAGATAATGCCCAAATTCGTGAGCAATCACATGAGAGTCAAATTCATCGGTATCGACATTTTCTTTGCCCAAAATGTAGAGCTGTGGACGCCCCGCCTCAACCGTGAAATGTGAGGTTCCGATTTGCCCCAGACTCTTCTGTCCTGAAGCATTCACATTGCGCACACTCCAGTTGACCATCAGCTGAGGAAATCTTACTGAAGGGTCCGCACGACAAATCTTTTCTAAAGACTCCACAATCGTATCGGCAATCGCAAAAGGCGCAGCGGTGCGATCGGTGTATCTTCCAGCAGCAGTGTCGAACTCCAGAGGAATATCTAAATCAGCAGCGTTGCTAGAGGCAGAATAAAGCGAAGCGGTTCGATAGGCATAGAACGACTGGGACGAAGTATTGTCGACGACTTGTACATCCCAACTCACAGGGCCCGAACAGGCTGTGCTGAAGCTGGTTCCATTTTGAGGACGGGTCGCAAAGTTACTGGTGTACAAACGACTCAGGGCTCGCACTCTGACGCGGTTCCCGGGAACCGAGAGCTTGTAGTAGCCCTGGTCATCGGTCAGGGTCTCTGAGACTGGACGATCGCAGTTATCAACCGCTTGAACAACGATTCGACGCGAGGGTTTTTGCTCAATCGAAGAAAGCTTGAGCACTCCCTTGCCCGAAACCAAAGAGGAAGGCGCGTAACCGAAGGTCACCGACCCCGACAAGGTGAAGTTCGATGAAACCGGGGCGTCGGACACGCACGAGGGCTCGTCCTCGGAGCCGAAGCAACCGCCCAAGCTGACCACCAGCACCACCGCTAGCAATAGCCGTGATGCCCTCTGATGCTTCAAACCCATGTCCCTCACTCTCTTTATTTTACGGAGGAAATGGGCCTCAACATAAGGTCAGAGTTTTAGCGTGTCAGAGATGACACCTAGAAATATCCGCTAGTTAGCAGCTCATGGACATAAAGACTGGAAGAATTTTTCACCTCGAAGGCGTCACCCGTGGAAAACCACATGCGGCCGGTGCTCTCCGACCCATTGTCGCAGGTCACTAAAAACCTCGCCGTTTTCAACCTGAACGTAGGCAAAGGTCAGTCGAAACTGCTGTCCGAGGCCCCGCCAATCCATGTTGATCATTTTTGTCCACGTACCTGTATTGATGTACTGCCTGCCATCGGGCCAAACCCGATTCATGGGTCGATGAGTGTGCCCAAAGATCACGGTCTTCAGGTGGGGTTTTTGATCGAGAATCCGGCGCGCGTAGTTTTCTAGGTCTGGAAACACATTTTGCGACTCTTGCCGAAAAATTTCCAAGGTCACTTTCAGCCTAGAACGACGCCTAGGGCTGGGAACAAAGCGGGTTTTTACAAAATAATATGCCGTAAGAAAACCGAACCGAATGGTGAACCATGTGTCGAAAAGCATCCCCAAGAAAATAAATAGACTGATTGGACGAACTTTATCGACGTAGTCTCTCTCCCACTTCATCCGATTCACGATTTTCAATACATAAAAACTACCCCAAGGCAGATTCAAAACAGGAGCTTCCAACTCCGGAGAGTTCAAAATCGGCTTCTGGAAGTTCAGAACATGAACCGCTTCGAACTGGTTTCCGTGGTGAATCTCTAGCCCCTCTGGATACGAAATATGATCTTGTTCATGAAGAATTCGAATGTTTTCGCAATGAATGGAGCCATCCGGGCTCCACTCTCGAATCAGCCGCTCTCGCACTTGGGGGAAGAATAAATCAGGGTCATGGTTACCCACCAGATAAGTGATCGATTTGCCCGGCTGTGAGGCAAACTTTCGAAGGCCAGCCATGACTTTGGGGTGCCCGGCGATAATCGACTCCACCTTAAAAACAGCGATCTCTTCGGTAATGGTGTCTTCGAACTCCCCCCGGTAAGGAACGTTCAAAAAGTCTAAGAAATCGCCATTGATGACCAGCTCTACCTCAACCGGTCCGGCCTCGGTTACGCCATATTTTCCAGACGAAAAATGCTCAAAAAACTCGCACATTTCGTTATCAAAAAAGAAATCCTCGTGGGGATTTAGGCTACCCTCAAAAAAGCGCCCGGCCGAGAGGTGGCAGTCAGAAATGACGATCTTGTAACGCTGCACACCCCCAGTATACCCTATTTGAGGCGTTCAATTGACAAGTGCGTTAAAATCGTTCAGAAGACCGTCGTATGGCTGACATCTCTAAAAAATGGCCCGATAACAAGGCCGGCAAATTTTACGTCGATGACCAATGCATTGACTGTGATGCCTGCCGGACCGAAGCACCTGACAACTTTACTCGAAACGATGAGCACGGATATTCGTTTGTTTACAAGCAACCGAACTCTCCTGATGAAGAAGAGAAGTGCCAAGCGGCACTTGAAGCCTGTCCAGTGGAAGCGATCGGTAAAGGATAAAGGTCTGGGGGCAACCCCGCCCTGGGGGCTTCCCCCAACCCTACGCTTAGGCTGCCTTTTTTCTTTTCTTGGTGGTCAGTGCCGAACGAATGGAACTCACCACTCGCTCAGCCCCTTGGCTGACTCTTTTACTCACTGCCGCTGAGGCAGCGCCTCGCTTTTGGCGAGAGACTGTTTTCTTCTTCGAAGAGCGGCCCTCGGGCCGGGATTCTGAAGAACGAGCACTACGACGTTTATTTTGTCTCATGGACACCTCCGTCGTGACCCGTTTGCAACCGCCGGGCCGCTTCAACTGAATACCGGCTCGAGTTTAGTTGAATCGGCCGATTTGAATGGGCTCTGACTGCTCTGTTTGCGATTGCCCAATAGAAATCTGCTGCGCTACCGAACGCGCCAACGCTCGGAACTGAAGCGCAACGGAACTGGAGGGGTCAGAAACGACAATGGGTTTACCCAAATCCCCGCCCTCTCGCACCTTTTGAACCAGAGGAATCTGCGCTAAAAGCTGGGTTCGATACTTAGCCGCCAAGGCTTTACCCCCGTCTTGACCAAAAAGGTAATGCCGTTCTGTGGTCCCGGGTACTTCAAAGTAACTCATGTTCTCGACGATCCCCAAAAGTGGAATTCTAACCTTATCGAACATGGCCAATGCTTTCCGGACATCCTGCATCGACACCTCTTGAGGCGTCGTCACCATCACTGCCCCGCTAACAGGAACCACCTGAGAAAGAGAGAGCTGAACATCTCCCGTTCCGGGAGGCATATCGACCACGAGATAATCGAGTGGACCCCAGTTTACCTTGTGACAAAACTGTTGGACCACACTGTGAAGCATGGGCCCACGCCAAGCCATGGGCTGATCCCCCTTCACCAAAAAGCCCATCGACATCACCTTTAGACCATGGGCAGAGGGAGGAATAAAGATTTCACCTTTTTCGGAATTCTTCTCAACATGAGGATCCTCGGTCACCCCAAGCATCGTCGGCAGATTCGGACCGTAGATATCAGCATCCATGATTCCAACGCGCGCTCCCTCGAGAGCAAGCGACACTGCAAGATTCACGGCCACCGTGCTTTTTCCCACACCGCCCTTGCCGCTTGAAACGGCAATAATGTGCTCGACTCCCTCAATCGATTGAGAGGCTGGCGACTGCGGCACTGCCGGACGGCGTACTTCAGCATCCATTCGAATGCTCACTTCTGAAACACCGGGAATCGCTAAAACCTGAGTCCGACATTCTTCTTCAATCTGTTTCTTGAGAGGACAAGCGGGCGTTGTGAGAACCACGCGAAACGAAACTACTGTCCCCTGGATAGCCACGTCCCGAATCATCCCCAGCGATACCAAATCCCGACGAAGATCGGGATCTTGAACCCTACGAAGAGCTTGAAGAACGTGGTCTGAAGAAAGCGCTGTTATTTTGCTCATGTCGGAGTTTTGGCATGAACTCACGACTAGACGCAAGGGGTTGACCCCCCCTGGAAGCGCCAGCTTTTCGCCGGCGCAGACTAAAGACGATATATCCGTTCCGACGCACAGTGATTTACCTTTATTTTCGGTCCGTTCTTAACTTCCGACACACCCATCCCGATAGGCTCAGTGATGGAACGGATTTCGTCACGCTGGTGGAGCATTGGACCAAGGGTTTCTTTCAGGCACGGAGGCTGGCCGTGGCTACTCGCGCTCATCTCAGTGCTTTCAGCCTCACCGGCGAATGCCAGACTTTTACAGATCATTCATTCCAACGACCTGCACTCTTTCATGGAAGAGTCTGAAGAACCGGGTCATGGCGGCTATGCTGCCGTCAAAGCAACCATCGAGCAAGCCAAGCGCGAAGCGAAAGATCGGGGAATCGACTCGGTGGTCCTCGATGCTGGTGACTTCTCTGAAGGCACGCCCATGTTTTTTGCCGATGATGGCAAGCAATCCTGGAGAGTCATGGACGCGATGGGTTACGACGCTGT
>JAGWZD010000150.1 GCA_018968995.1 Bdellovibrionales bacterium | reverse complement strand
CCAGTCGAAAGCCACCAAAGGAAAAATAACCTGGGCTTACCTGTCTGGCTTGAATGGTTGAGTCTTCAACATGGGACAGCGTTCTACTCGCAAATTTTACAGGAAGCTCTGCGACTTGAACCTCTCGATCGCTATTGTTAGCTAAGATCAGAATTTCTTGGTCCTGGTACTTTCTAGAGAAGGCAAAAAGTCCGGGATTTTTCGATTCAGTCTTAACCCAGCTGATATCTCCGCGCTGGAGCGCCACACAAGACCGCCGCAAATAGTTCAACCTTCTCGAAGTTAAATAAATCTGATGATCTCGCCTAAGATAGGGATCTGGCCCCCCAGGAGTGGGTATCGGATTTGGCGGCGGCCCAATGAAGGCCAGCGAGTTCACACTAGGTATCGAGCTTCCCAGCCGAAACATCCCTCCCACGAACATGTCCTGGCGAAATAGACTATGCACCCATGATTCCGACTTCTTTGAGCACTCCTGATCCAGAACATTAGGCGTAACCAAGGAAGATATACTTCCAGACCTACACAGACCATTAAATCCCTGCTCCATTCCGTAATAGATCACCGGTATGCCGGGTGCTGTGGCCAGATAAGATAAGCCAAACTGAGAAATCCTCTGATCATCCGGTGTAGACTCATTCAAACGGGGCCAGTCATGAATCTCTAGAACGGTGAAATTCAAACTCGAATCGGTTTGATCAGAGAGGTGTCTATAATAGGAGTCAGCCAGAAAGTAGTGCTCGAGTGCACCTGAGGGTCTTTTATTCGTCAAAACATCGCGAGCGATCCCAGAATGAGCAAAATCATAGACGGCATTAGAACCTGTTAAAGGAAAACGTACGTGCCGACTAACTACATCTGCTAATGTATCGCTCGTGTTCGGATTTACGACCGAGCCTAGTCTCAATCGCCAAGATCGGTCAGAATTGGAACGACTCATCTTGCCCAAGTGCCGAGTGATCGTGACTGAATCAGCGGCAACCTCGGCCACGATAAAAAAATTATCTTTTCCCAAGCTTGCTGCATAGTCGCGAATCATTGACGAAAAATACCCCGTAAAACTGGGCGAAATATGTTTGGCCGCGTCGAGACGAAATCCATCCACGTCAGCCTCGGCAATCCAGTACTTCATTAGGTTTACCAAAATCGTCTGTAGATCTGTATCAGACGTATTTAAATCTAACATCGGATACAAGAAGTCTCCAAAACGACTGGCGGGTCTATTGGCCTCCATATCCTGCACAGTATTAGGGCCGCATCGATGAAAAAAACGCTGACTACGTAGGGGTCTAAAAAATTTGTCGGAAAAATCGAGAGCGATCTGCCTTTCGGAATAAAGAGGAGCCCCTATTTGGTAGGCCCTCTCTAAGTCAAATGCACAGGATGAATGCCCTATTGGCGAGTGAAACGAAGCGTATTTCGTCTGGCGGTCACAAACGTGATTGACCACAATATCTAATATGACCCGGATCCCGCGCTGGTGGGCCCGCTTTACCAGCTCAACTAGGTCCTCTGGATGCCCAAAACCAGGATCGATCTTTGTGAAATCAGATACGCAATAACCATGATAGTCGCCATCGCCGTTCATAAGAATGGGAGTAAGCCAAATAGTAGAAATCCCCAGATCCACCAGATAGTCGAGTCTTTGAATCACACCACGAAGGTCTCCGCCGTGTCGGTACTCACTGATGTGCCTGAAACTACCCTGATCACCCTCCGCCTGATGCGCTGGAAGGTTGATTGAATTATTCGTTGGATCGCCATCATTAAAGCGATCAACAACAATTTGATAGACGATCTCGCTACTCCAATGCGCTGGCGAAGGCAGTCGATGAGCATTGCGGTCAAGAAATCGCCTCTCCGCCAAATGAACTCTCTGCTCGCTCCACTCCATCACAGCCGGAATTCCGTCGAGTGTTGCGTCGGGTACAACTGAAGAGGCATTCACGGGGGGCGGGCGTACTGAGCCACCCAATCCGGGGGCGACGGCTAAAGCGACGACCAAGAGACTGTATCGAGGCCAACTCGCACAGAACCAGAAATTCATCTTAAGATTCACTGAATTGAGACCCTCAAGCTCCGAGAACTTCATTGTCCTCAGGCCACACTTAAACCGCAATAGGCAGAGTTTTCCCCGCGAAGCACCTTATACTTCAAGACGAACTTGGCCTAGACTCTAATCATGTCAACGACCATCTGGATTCTGGGCGACCAACTCAGCCTGGGAAATGCGGCTCTACTACAGGGCAAGAAATCTCAAGATCGCATTCTGATGATCGAAAGCCCACGAGCTCTCAAGAAGCTAACGTATCACAAACATCGCCTGATTCTGATTTTATCTGCCTCAAGACACTTCTCGAGCGAACTTAAAACCCTAGGTTGGAACGTCGACTACTACTCTTACGAAGCCCAAGAGACCTGGGAGAGTGCCCTGAGCACACACCTCAAGAGACATGGCTCTGAACGCATTCTTGTCGCACAACCCAATAACTACGATGAGCACTGCGCTGTGGAGAAGTTGGCCAAGAAATTCCCGATCGAGATCATTCCCACCACTCAATTTCTGTTAAGCCGTGATGAGTTCCAGAGTTGGGCCAGCGGAAAAAAATCGCTCCTGATGGAGTCGCACTATCGAAGGATTCGTGAAAAGTATGGCTATCTCATGGACAAAAGGGGCAACCCTATCCAGGGACAGTGGAACTTTGATCCTGAAAATCGAAAGACCTATCGCGACTGGGAGAAAGCTGGACGCCCCCGATCTCAGATCAGCCTACCGAAGCCGGATGCAATCACTCGCGGAGTGATTCGCCTAATCGACCAAGAGTTTTCAGAAAACCCAGGAAATAGTGACAAATTTTGGCTTCCCGTCTCTCGCCAAGAAGCTTTGAAATGGCTGGAGAATTTCATCTCCACCCGTCTATCTGAATTTGGTCCGTGGGAAGATTTGATGGTAGATGAAGATCCTCTTCTCTTTCATTCAGTACTGTCCCCGCTTTTAAATATTGGACTTCTGACACCTCAGGAATGCATCGAGAGCGCTATCGATTGCTTCAGAAAAGGAAACGCGCCAATAAACAGTGTCGAAGGATTTGTGCGCCAGATCGCAGGATGGCGCGAATTTGTAAACGGCGTGTATTGGTTGAAAATGCCTGAGTATGAGAAGGTCAACGGCCTACAAGCAGACCTACCCCTCCCCGATTTCTTCTACTCTGGTAAAACCGATCTCAATTGTGTTCGCAAAGCTCTCAATCAGGTTCACTCCACCGGGTTTAATCACCACATCCAGCGCCTCATGATTCTTGGAAATTTTTTATTAATTGCCGGAGTTCACCCTCAGCAGGCGCTTCGGTGGTTCAACGAGATGTATGTCGATGCTCACGACTGGGTGATGGCTGCAAACGTGCTAGGCATGGTTCTTCATGCTGACGGCGGATTTATGGCCACAAAACCTTACGCGGCGGGATCGGGCTATATCTCTAAAATGAGCAACTATTGCTCGGGTTGTCGCTATAAGCCCGGGGTGAAAACGGGTCCATCTGCCTGTCCGTTGAACTACTTGTACTGGAATTTCTACTCTAGGAATCTCGAGCGATTCAAAAAGAATCCCCGAGTAGGGATGGCTGTCATCACGTGGAATAAAAAATCATCCCAGGAAAAAAATGAGATCAAAAGCTCAGCGGAAACTTTTTTGCTATCGATTCAAAAATCTTCAAATTCTAAGGCCAACCGATCGTGAAAATCTACCCGCTCAAAATCAGTAAAAAAACGATAATTTCGGCAGTGCTCATTCTTATTGTCGGATTTGCACTTCGACTTTCATTTAGCAGAGATATCGAATTTAAGGCCGATGAAGCCTACAGTTTTAGCTATTCTCAAGAGGTTTTACGCACGAAACCATGGCCGTGGGTGGGCATGAATTCTTCTGCAGGAATGGTGAATCCAGGTTTGAGCGTATGGATCTTTGTCGGTCTCGCTCGTCTCTTCTCAGCAGACACCCCCATAGAGCTTTCGCGGGCAGTGCAGATTCTCAACTGCTTGGCCCTTTTGATTCTGGTTCTTTACGCCGTAAAAAGGGCCGATGCCGATGAACGACGGCTCTGGATCTGGTCGGCGGCATTTGCGGCAGTCAATCCATTAAGCATTGTTCTTCAACGAAAAATATGGGCCCAGTCTACTCTCCCGTTTTTTTCGATTCTATTTCTGATTTGCTGGAAAAATCGCGCCAGCTTCTGGTGCGCGTTCTTGTGGGGACTGATTGGTGCTTCGCTGGGACAGATTCACATGGGCGGATTCTTCTTTTCTGCAGCAGTTCTGATTTGGACCTACCTATTCGGTAGGAGCACTCGAGCTTCATGGAAGGGCTGGTGGGCGGGTTCAATTATCGGAGCTCTTCCCCTGATTCCATGGATCATCACCGTTGCTCAATCGGGATCAGAACATTCTTCTATTGTTGGATTAATGCGAATTCTCAATCTCGCTTACTGGAAGTACTGGATCATCAGCGCTTGGGGCATCAATATTTCGTACTCTCTAGGTGATCATTTCTGGGAGTTTTTATCTTATCCGTACATTGGATCCTACCCGACTTACATTTTTGGAGCTGCGCAGGTAGCCCTTTATTTCATTTTATTTGGGCTATTTATCTCCTGGGTCTATCGCTTTAAGTCGTCTGAGGGAAAGTGGCGCTCGTTTTTTTTGGGAGACCATTCTTCTACAGACTTATTAATTCAGGCAGCATTTGTAGGAATGGGCGTACTGCTCACTGTCGCGGCCATCCCTCTCTATCAGCATTATTATCTCGTCACTTTTCCATTGCAGTTTCTCTGGTTGGCTCGCCTCGGACTGAAGTCAGGATTGCGTGGGCAATGGGCACTGTGGATGGTCCTGATTTGTCAGTTTACAATCTCCCTAGGATTCCTGAACTATATCCATCACAACGGCGGCGCTCCGAAAGGAGACTTCGGAATATCTTATTCACGCCAATTAGAGATGAGACGTTAGTCTAGTGAGCAATCGAGAGAGTATAGGTCCAACGGAACAACTATTAACGGACAAAACACGTACTGTTCAAGAATCGTCAGGGTGTCTAAAAGTTTGACATCTTTCGACCTCAAGAGGCGGAAAACCGGGGTTCTGGCTCTGCTAAAAAGGCATGCCGATTGCTTTTGATGAGAGTATGAAGCTCTTGAGCGCCGCCGCCACTCTATCTTTGGTTTTCTCATGCTCAGCCCTTGCTGGAGAGTGCCGAGTGAAGGGACTTTCTATCGCGAGCGATGCTCCCGGATTTAAACCCTTAGATATTGGATTAGTGGTGGATTCTAAGTCCCTGAAAATCACTCACCTGGAATTCTCGACTCCTGGAGAGCCTGAGGGTAAACGGGCGCGAGTGTCGGCAAACATGGTAGAAACCTTGGCGACAGTCATGAACCGAGAAATGGTGGATGAGCGACTTTCTTTTGAACTCGACAAACCCTCGGAGGGAATTCAGCAGGTTCGCGCTCAGTTCGGGGGCGGAAAATTTGATCTCGACGTGAATCCAGACTGGTTGCCGACGTTTCATGATGTCTTTAAAGTATCCGGATCATTTGATGCTCGGGC
>JAGWZD010000149.1 GCA_018968995.1 Bdellovibrionales bacterium | reverse complement strand
AGCAGCCTTCAAATCAGACTCGGTAGGGTTCTTTGCCTTTTGAAGAGCTCGAATGTAGTGCACGATAGCCCAACGGTCCACTTGCTCCACT
Organism: Bdellovibrionales bacterium; assembly: GCA_018968995.1. Lineage (GTDB taxonomy): Bacteria > Bdellovibrionota > UBA1018 > UBA1018 > UBA1018 > CAIOHW01. Next base: position 5,520 of record JAGWZD010000149.1, on the reverse strand, counting down.
TGAGTCGAGTAGCTGGGCATCACGTTCTGGCCCGCGCTAATGACATGAAAGATCCGTCCATCGGGCCACTTTTGAACTTTCTCACTCTGTAACGACGGTGGACGTGGGTACTTCGGAACAACAGAGCCATCCCCTTCCCCATAAGCACCGTGGCAAACAATACAATAAGTATTGTACTGGGCCTGACCTCGCAGCAGGACAGCTTTGGTTCGGGGAAGCGGGTTGATCAAGGTTTTGCCAAGCTCTTCAGAGTTCTCGACCGAAAAATCATACGGAGTAAACCCACGCGGCACGGTGCCCTTCACGGGCATACGCATGCCGCCTTCCTCCTGAGCTTTCAGCGCCGGGCTGTAATACATATCCGGCATGAAAATGAAGTTTGGTTGACTATGCTTGCATCCGGAAATCGCAATCAAAGATCCGATCAGGGCTAAAGCGTAGGAGTTCTTCATGATTAAAACCAACCTTCCTGGTAAACCGTGCGAACCTCATTTGCCCCAGCTTTCTTTAAAAACTCAGCCGCTTCACTCTCCGAAAAAAGCTTGAACGCGTAAGCGACGGGCTTCGCTTCTTGATCCTCATCATCTTCCTCCTTTTTCTTTTTTGGAGCACCAATGAGGATCGCGAAACGATTGTTGGTCAAAGAGGGGTCGAAAGCTCTCTGGGTGACGTTGGGCAGGCCATTCAAAACAAACATTCCCGCAACAGTAGATAAGCCAGCCAAAAGCACCGTGAGTTCAAAAATCACGGGAACAAATGCAGGCCATGAGAAAAAGGGCTTTCCACCGACATTCAAGGGCCAGTCCACCGCAGACGTCCAATACTGAAGAGCAAGCGCTAACATAAAGCCGGTAGCCCCAAAGATGAAGGTAACGTAGGGCAGCGGTGAACGCTTTAATCCCTGAGCGGCGTCTAAACCATGCACGGGATACGGAGTAAACGCGTCGAAAACCTCGTAATTTGCTTCCCTGACCCGCTTCATGCCCTCAATGAGAGACTGCGGATTATCGAAGAACCCGAGGACTCCTGCCAGTTTTCGATCTGTGGCCCCAGCGTTTTGCTCGTTTGACATGATCTTTTCTGCCTTTCCTTCGAAATCAATGCCCATCGCCATGGCCCGCTCCATGACCATGACTGCTTGGCGCCTCAGCATTCCTCACCTTTGTCATGTACGAAATGCGGGGCCGCGTATTCAATACTTCAAGCACACGGAACGCACGAGGGTGCTCGCGGAGCTTAGAAACCTCGGAATACTTATCGTTGATATTTCCAAAAGCGATCGCCTCAGTGGGGCAAGTCTGCTGACATGCTGTCTTTAGCTCGCCGTCTCTTATATGGCGGCCCGATAGTACTGCCTTATCTCTGGAGTCGCGGATGCGTTGAACACAGAAAGTACATTTTTCCATGATACCGCGAGAGCGGACCGTCACTTCAGGGTTCCACACCATATTGAGTGTGCCTTCGTACGACTTCCAGTGATCGAAGAAATTAAATCGGCGCACCTTGTAGGGACAGTTGTTCGAGCAATAACGAGTTCCTACACAGCGATTATAAATCTGCTGATTGATTCCATCTTCGCTATGAACAGTCGCCAGCACTGGACAAACGGTCTCGCACGGAGCGTTCTCGCAGTGCTGACAAAGCATGGGTTGAAAAATGACATTGGGCTGCTCAGGCGAACCCGAGTAGTAACGATCGATCCTGATCCAATGCATTTCACGGCTGATACGAACGTTTTCACGTCCAACAACGGGAATATTATTCTCGGCCTGACAGGCAATGGTGCAAGCACCGCAACCGGTACAAGCGTTCAGGTCAATAGTCATTCCCCATTGATATCCCTTCGAATAATCATGCATCGGCCAGATGGATGGAACTTCTTTTAAACGAAGGTGCGGGTCAGTGTGATTGGAAGTCCCCGGATCTTTTTTATACTCAGCCAGCGTGATGTCATTGATCACTGGTCGATTCTCACTCTGTGAGTGCCACTGCGTCTGAGCTAACTTGTAGGACCGCCCCGTTCGTCGGACCGTCACACCTTGACCCGAAAAAACGAGCAAATCTCCGCTCACTCTCACGGAGGGATACATATCTACCCCAACCCCATCGCCTACTTTACCCACTGAACGGCGACCATATCCCACCGCGACCGCCAGCGTCTGAGGATGGAGGCCGGGTTGAACATTGACGGGCAATTCAAACGGAACCCCATCTGCTACAATCTCAACAACATCGTTTTGCTTCAGCCCAAGCTTTGCAGCCGCTGCAACGCCGAGGTTCGCATAGTTGTCCCAAGCAATGGTGGTAATAGGATCTGGCAGTTCCTGCAGCCAAGCATTATTCGCTAAACGCCCGTCACCCATCGATACTTTGGGGTAAAGCGCAAGCAAATGCCCTTCGCCTGTCGACGACTTAAAGCTCGGTAGTTTTGAACAAGCCGAGGCACGAAACGTTCGAGCAGCGCCACTAGGCCCTTTGCCTTTAGTGGTATCGATCAATCCGTCCTGTAGAGCTTTGACCCAAAACTGCTCTGAAGAACCGCCTGCGCCGCCAAGATCCTTAAAGAGGGAGCCCGTCCAAGTGCCCTTGAGATAGTCGTGCCAGCTTTCCGCTGGCGCCTTGCCCGATAACCCTTTTGTCCATCCGAGCAACATGTCCTGAAAAGAACGGGTTTCGAATAAGGGATGAAGCACGGGCTGCTGTAACGAGTAAATGTGCTTACGAGGCCGACAGTCTCCCCAGCTTTCCAGCCAATGATTTTCGGCTGCAACGAAATCGCTGAGCTGAGCAGTTTCGGTGTCATATTGGTCAACACTGACTACCAGGCCTACCTTTTGGAGCGCTTCCTGGAATCCCGTCGATGGCGCCAAATGGTATCCGGGGTTTGCGCCCCAGACAATCAACGCGCCTACTCGCCCACTACGCATTTCGCCGACCAGCTTCTGAACCGCAGCAAAACTAGAACGCGACGGAAGAGACGCGCTAGAATCGATGGTGTTTCCTTCATTTCCTAAAACCGAATTCAGAAGGTTCGCGGCAACTTGAAGAGCCAAACTCGAAGTCGTCTTAGAAGACAACCCTCCCGCGATAACGATACTGCGACCGCGGTTCTTAGAAAGATCAGAGGCGATTTTTCGGATCTTCGCCGCGCCTTCCTGCATTCCAAGGTCTTTTGCAACCGCCTCAGGAGTATGACTGCTTACGGCGCCTTGAGCATCAGCTGGTACCGCAAAGCCTTGAGAGACAAGAGCGTTGGCAATCGCCAATGCGACTTTCAATTCATCGCCTGGACGAACCGGATAACGCTCATCCGCATTTGCTCCGGTAACAGACATTGCCGACTCAAAAGCCACCAACTTCGACAGCGAGGCCTCTTTACCATTCAGCTTTCGATTGCTTGCCCAAGCCCCGGAGTACTCCACTGCATGGGGCCAAGTTCCAAGGAAGTCGGCTCCAAGACTGAGAATATAATCCGCCTTGTCTAACCTGAGAGCCGGCAGGACCGCTGAACCATAGGACAACTCCTGTCCCATCGCTACCTCGTCGAGCGCGAGCGGATCGAACTCAACTAAAGAAGAGTTTTTGAATTGAGACAGAAATTCCTCAATCAACTTTCTAGTGGTGTCACTTCGAACCTCAGTTGAAAGAATGCTCACAGACAGTCCGTTGGCCGAGAGACGCTTCAATTTTTCAACAATGGCCGCATCAAAAGAGGCCCAGTCCATCTGAGAAAGCGATTTTGAACCACGACCCCGAGATCCTGGCGCCTTTAATCGCTCTGGATCATACAGAGAAAGCAATTCTGCCTGCTCAGAAGCGCTCAGCTTTCCCTTGGTCAGCGGGCTCAGCTCGTTTCCTTCGAGCTTCACAGGACGCCCCTCTCGGACTCGCACTAGAACGGCAGATCCCGTGTGCGGATTAGTAGAGGCGTAGAAGTTGGCAACGCCCGGAGTAACCTCTTCAGGCTTCACCACGTACGGAATAATTTTGTGAACCGGACGTCGAACGCATGAAACCGTACCCAATGCCATGCTGGCGCCCATAATGGTTAAGAAATCACGCCGAGCCAGATTGAATCCGGAGGACCGCTCTAAATTAGCCAAGGTCTCGATCGGTTTATCGAAGAATTCCTGAGCGCGCTGCTCCTTCACCGCCCCATCCTGCCAGTACCCCGGAGAGAGCTCTTCAACACCTACCCAGTGGCGCGGCGGCTGAAATTCAACATTTGAGTTATCTTTTTTTGCGGTCATTTGATCGGAGGTGTTCATTTCCATGGCGAACCCTTTAACTTAGTGGTGACAAGCCGAGCACTGAACTGAGGCCACAGGCTTGTGATTCAAAGAGGCATCATTAACTTCGGGGCGTTCTTTTGCGATTTCTGCTAAAACGTTCCGCGGCGTGGTTACGCCACGATGGCAGTCCATGCACCAACCCATGTTTAGAGGTGCGTACTGGTACACTACGTCCATCTTTCGCACATCACCATGACAGGTCTCACAAGAGACTCCTTTGGCGATGTGACGTTTATGCGGGAAGTATGCGAAGTCGGGAAGTTCATGTACCCGAACCCACTCAATGGGGGTGCCCTCGCGAAAATGTTTCTGAATTTTTTGGATCCAAGGACTGTCTGGTTTTACAACCGTATGACAGTTCATACATACGTTTACTGACGGAACCGAAGCGTGCTTCGATTTCTCAATACCGACGTGGCAATAAGCACACGCCATTTTGTGGTCACCAGCATGAAGCTTGTGGCTGAAAGGAATCGGCTGCTCGGGCGCGTACCCCTGATTCGATGCCGATGGATAGAAGAACGCTCCAGCTCCTCCACCGATCAACAGCACTAAAACCCCTACTACCAGAAGAGCCGACTTCTGGCTCGACGAGACGCGACTCATGAAACACCTATTCTCGGCGCACCACAAGCGCGCCGGGTTCGATGGTTATTCACTGCACTAAAACGATTGAGGGAAGTTTTAGCTCTAACCCGTTTCAGATTAAAGGATTATTTGCCGCTTGCCCGAACTAGATGACAGGCCCACCCTTAATTCGGATACTTGAGGTAGTAGATGTCGGGAAGATTCCGGCATTTTTCTTCGAGATCCAGTCCATAGCCAATCAGGAACTGGTCATCCGTTCGGCGCCCAACATACTTCACGGGCACAGCCACGACACGCTTGGACTCTTTGTCCAAAAGACTCACTATTTCAACAGACGCTGGACCCGAGGACTTCAGACGCTCGACCAGGAACTTTAGGGTGCGACCACTATCGATGATTTCCTCAACAATAAGAACGTGTTTGCCTCGAATGTCGGCCTCAATATCCTTGAGTATCGTGACGGTGCCACTCGATTCGCGAGCCCGGCCGTAACTCGACAGCCGAACAAATTCGACCTCAAAGTCCACCTTGAGGTAACGAACTAAGTCTGCCAAAAACACGTAAGCGCCCTTCAGCACTGCCACTAGAACTATCGATTGCCCCTGGTAATCACGATTGATCCGTTCAGCGATATCCTGAA
>JAGWZD010000148.1 GCA_018968995.1 Bdellovibrionales bacterium | reverse complement strand
CTGCATTTGCCATTTTTGAATTCTCCCTCTAGTTTTATTTTACAAGTGTTCCGATGGCTTCTCCTGCGACAACACGCTGAAGACTGCCCCTGTCGTTTAGATCGAACACAATGATGGGTAGACGATTGTCCATACACAGCGAGATAGCCGTAGAATCCATCACCTGAAGTCCACGATTCAAAACTTCGATATAACTGAGTTCCTCAAACCGCTTTGCACTCGGATTCTTCTTTGGATCAGAATCATAGATTCCATCAACCTTGGTGGCCTTCAAAACCACCTCAGCATCAGTTTCCATGGCACGAAGGGCCGCTGTAGTGTCGGTAGTGAAATAGGGATTTCCAGTACCAGCTCCAAAAATAACAACGCGATTTTTCTCCAGATGCCGAACCGCTTTACGCCGAATATAGGGCTCTGCAAGCTCGCGCATTTCGATGGCCGACTGAACCCGAGTATGTACCCCTTCATGTTCAAGAACGTCTTGAAGGGCTAAACAATTCATCACTGTAGCGAGCATTCCCATGTAATCAGCTGATGCTCGGTCCATTCCCTCAGTGGCGCCCTTAACTCCTCTAAAAATATTTCCGCCACCCACGACGATGCCGACTTGCACCCCTTTCTGATGCACGGCCTTGATCTCGGCAGCGAGAGCCTTCAGTACGTGGGTATCGATTCCGTATCCTGCATCTCCGGCAAGAGCCTCGCCTGAAAGCTTTAATAAAATGCGCTTATAAGGCTGACTTCTTGAAATGTTCTTCGTGTTGGCCATCTGAGAGACTCCCGGAGAATGAAAATTGGGGGCAGCCGCTCAAGCGATCTGCCCCCTTTTTTTATGGCTTAATTTGCAGCGCCTTCTTCAGCTGCATCCTTCAGCCCCTCGCCCAACATAAATCGAGCGAAGCGTCGAACAGACAGACCTCCACCAACCGCCGCATCCGTTTCTTTGATCAATTGAGCGATGGTTTTATTCGGGTCTTTCACGAAGGGCTGAGACATGAGGCAGGTTTCTTCAAGAACCTTCCTCACACGACCTTCCACGGCCTTCTCCATGAACTCCGGCTTCATTGCCTTGCCAGAATTCTGAATCTGCGCCAATGCAATCTCTTTTTCCTTCGTGGTGACTTCCGCAGGTACATCTGAAGCGTTCAGCCACTGTGGCGCAGCTGCCGCGATATGCATGGTGAGGTCCTTGGCAAATGCCTTAAGCGCCTCGCCATGGGCCGCCGCTGGGTTACCGACCGAAACATCCACCAGAACACCCACTTTGCCCTCGCCGTGAATGTAAGAGGCTATGAGTCCCTTACCACCATCGGCTGCAGCAAAGCGCGCGAAACGACGAATGCTCATATTCTCACCCAACGTAGCGATGGTCTCCTGAAGTAGCAGAGATGGAGTCTTACCCCCTGCCGCTGCAATGGGCTGATTGGCTAACTCTTCTACTGTTGATGGATTGGCCACCAGGATGTGGTTTCCGACCATTGATATGAACTGCTTGAACTGTTCCGTACGGCTGACGAAATCCGTTTCACAGTTAATCTCGAGAACCACCCCTAACTTGCCTTCGGGATGAAGGAAAGAGGCCACAAGCCCCTCCTTTGTTGCACGGCCTGCTTTTTTCGCAGCCGATGCAATTCCCTTCTTCCGAAGATAGTCAACGGCTGCATCGAAGTTACCCTGTGTTTCCACTAGAGCCTTCTTGCAATCCATCATTCCAGCACCAGTCTTCTCGCGAAGATCTTTTACAAGGCTTGCAGAAATTTCCATGAGTCCTCCGCCTTATTCTTCAGTGGGGGTTTCTTCGGTGGCTGCTTCAAGATCAGCCTCATCCGGACCGCGAAGGTCGATATCGCCTTCGAAACGGGAGACCTTCTTCTCGCCAGAATCCTCTTCTTTAATTTGAGAAGAAGCATCCTGAGCGCGAAGTTTTTCCTGATGAATTTTCGCTCCTTCGAGGCAGCTGTCTGCAATCAACTTCGCAAAAATGCGAACACTACGAATAGCGTCGTCATTTCCAGGAATCACGTGAGTGATATTCGACGGATCGCAGTTTGTATCGACAACTGCAATCGTCGGAATACCCAGCTTTTTGGCTTCTTGAACGGCAATATGCTCTTTCATGGTGTCGATGACAAAAATAGCTCCAGGAAGCTTCTTCATGTCCTCAATTCCGCCGAGTGACTTCTTGAGCTTATCCAGCTCGCGATCGTAACGAGCCTGTTCTTTCTTCGGTACATCGTTCCAATCTGCTGAATTTTTGAGAGCTTCAATCTTCTTGAGTCGATCGATAGATGCTTTGACCGTCTGATAGTTGGTCAGCATGCCACCCAGCCAGCGATTGGTAACATAATGCATACCTGCACGCTTGGCCTCTTCTTCAACGACTTCCTTGGCTTGCTTTTTCGTTCCCACGAAAAGCACTTTCTTTCCTTCTGCTGCTACCTGGGTAGCAAAGGTGCAGGCTGCACGGGCCTGGTCCACCGTCTTCTGGAGATCAATGATGTAGATTCCATTACGAGCACCGAAAACATATGGCTTCATTTTTGGATTCCAACGCTGGGTCTGGTGACCAAAATGGACGCCTGCTTCCAGCAATTCACGCATAGTGACTTGAGGCATGATAATTACTCCTAATTCAAATGTGCGGGAGAGAGGGAAAACGAGGTCGTCCAGAGGACGACACGAAGTAAATCCAATCTACCGCGGTTATTGAATCGCTGCTCCATACCGAACTATCCAGTATGGGCTTTGATCCCCTCCACTCAGCCAATCAGACCCTATACTTCTCGAGGACTGACACCACGTGACGCCAAGTGTGTGTGATGCCGTTGGAATATCGTTTAGAGAGGGTTTTGGCAATTGAACTTTTGGTCTTTGGTGCTCCTGCATTGACTCTGGCAGCCAATGCAGGAATGGTAAAAGGCCATGCTTTATCCGTGGTTCGCCCGACTCTGCCTCCCGCTCTCTGGGGCCTTATTACTGCTTTTTCCCGGAACCGGGGCCCGCGGAGCCCCAAGTACGAGTTCTCCGGCTTGGCCCGCAAATCCGCCTGCTTTAGGGCTGCTTCAAATCCGTCCGGCCTTTAGCCTAGCAACCAGCCGCCAGTTAGAAGGCCTCTTGGTCCAACACGAGTCCCTGACGGGGGAAAGAGCTCTTTTAGTGGTGAGCCCTTGGGATAAACACCCCCCTCAGGAGACCGCTGAAGAGTGGGCCACCCTTCTGTCTCAAGCCTGGAAGCTCGACACGACACGGCGTGGAAGCTCTGTTCTTTTGGTGATTCAGGAAAGCTCTCCTGGAGAGATAGAACTGGGGTATCGGGCAGGGGCAGGGGTGCCTCAGGTACAGACGGCCAGCGAGGACGACCTCGAACGCCTGAGCAAGAGCCTAGACGATTCCCTCTCCAGTGGGTCGTGGGACGATATCGCAGAAACTACCTCGGTGTGGCTTTTACAGACCCTCAATAGCCCCCTTTTAGAGCGTCCAGAGCTCTTCTATTTTAAAGAGAAATCGAGACACAACAGTTCACCAACCGTCATTGAGAGAGAAGACGCTCGGATGGACTCGGGTTTTGCTCGACGGGTGGCGGGAGCACTCGCATTCATTTCGACTCTGGCGGCTCTAGCGATTGTGGTTGGCTCCGTACGTCAGGGCCTGCGTCCCCAGGTGCTTTTAGGATCCAGAAGAGTTCTGAGATTTGGGCTTCAAGATAAGATCCAACGAGTCACTCGGCGTATTCTCCAATCCCGACATCACGAGAAGCATTCTTTTACTGTCGAAGTTCTCGAGGGGCCCCAATGATTCATACTCAGGGCCCATCAAAACACGTAAATCGAATTCAACGGGCATTAACCAAGGCTGAGGCTCTCACCAGTGTTCCCATTGAAGTCTTAATCTTCTCAAACACGAACCCACGGGAACTGGTCGAGCGCATCAATATGCTTGCAGAAACCGGATTATCGATTCCCGGACAGATCATAATAGGTGTTGATCCGGTTCGGCGCCATGTTGCCGTAGGACTAAGCCCTGAGATTGAAGAAAGCATTGACCGAGGAGAGCTCCGCGCATGGCTGAAAGGCCTACAAGATGACCTGCACATGACTTTTTTTGAAAACGCCGTAGGACTGGCGGTTCTGTCTATAGCGATGGCCTTTTCAAAAGATTTTCCTCCCGCAGTCGCCTCAGAATAAAAACTCGTTACCATCGATGATAGGCGGGGTGTCCGGGCTTTACTGCCACGAACGTTCCTTTACATGTGGCGCAAACCTTTCCGCCCGACGAAAGCGTTGCCTCAACCTGAACTCGGACTCCATCAGAGTCGAGGACCCGTGCCTCTAAATGTACGGTATCTTTAGATGGAGTTGGTCGGAGTAACTTCACATGAAAATCGGCAGTGACCGTACACGGAGGATGAGACTCACCAAGCTCTTGCATGAGCTGATAGGCAGCAGTCCAATTCGAGTGACAGTCGAGTAAAGCCCCAATGATCCCTCCGTTTAACATTCCGGGAAATGCCTCATGATGAACGGAAGGCATCCATTCGGCTTGTGTCTGAGCTCGAAATGGTGAGGGCAAATCCACCTGAGCACTCTTCGGAAAACTTCTAATCTTTAATCCTTGCTCGTTCGATGGGCCACACCCAAAACACGTACTGTGAGGCGCATAACGCTCTTGCAAACACTGCTCGATCAAGCGGCATTCCTCCTTAAAATCAAACGGCGGAGCCAGCATCATGCTCGGCTCCGCCGTGAAACTATGGTGGGCGATGTAGGGATTGAACCTACGACCTTGGCCGTGTAAAGACCCTGCTCTACCGCTGAGCTAATCGCCCTTGCTCGAAAACTCTATCAAGCCGACCCCATCGAAACAGAAGCCATCGCCTCGGCGCGACCCACTGTTCCGACTGCCTCTTCGGCATGTGCCTGAATGGTCAGTCCTTTATACTTGGCAAGACCAGTTCCAGCCGGAATCAATCGACCCATGATCACGTTTTCCTTTAGGCCACGAAGCAGATCTACTCTGCCTGAGATACTGGCCTCAGTCAGAACCTTCGTGGTCTCTTGGAATGAGGCCGCAGAGATGAAGCTCTCAGTGCTCAACGAGGCTTTCGTAATACCGAGAAGAAGAGGCTCATTTGTCGCTGGCACTCCGCCTGATTGCAACACTCTCTGATTCTCAGCTTCGAAGGTGGCCTTGTCGACCTGCTCACCAGCAAGGAATACGGAGTCTCCAGAGTCCTTCACTTTCAGCTTCCGTAGCATCTGACGAACGATGACTTCGATGTGCTTATCGTTAATCTTCACACCTTGGAGACGATAAACTTCCTGCACCTCATCGACGAGATACTTAGCCAGAGCCTTCTCACCCAACACGCGCAGAATGTCATGCGGGTTAATCGGTCCGTCCATCAGAGGCTCACCGGCCTTAACATAATCGCCTTCGTTAACCGCCAAGTGCCGACCCTTGCCGATCAAGAATTCTTTAGCCTCTCCACTTTCAGGGGTCACGAGAACCTTACGTTTGCCCTTCGTGTCTTTACCGAAAGAGACCACACCATCCACATCACTGATGACTGCAGAATCTTTTGGTTTACGAGCTTCGAAAAGCTCGGCAACGCGAGGTAGACCCCCGGTAATATCCTTAGTCTTCGAAGT
>JAGWZD010000147.1 GCA_018968995.1 Bdellovibrionales bacterium | reverse complement strand
TTGCCGCGAACGTTACGATCAGCAAAGACCATGCGAACCTGCGCAAAACTTTGAAACCCTATGTTGAGATCACTCGTGGCGGATTAAAAATCGCAATCCTGGGAATTACGACAGACGAATTGGTCTACCGATGGCGAATTAAAGGCGGCGGCGTCGATCTTCCAGCAACCACGGCCTGGAAATACCTGCCCACTCTCCGAGCCAGAAACGATCTGGTGATCGTCCTGAGTCACTTGGGAACTCCTGCAGATCTGGATTTAGTTTCAAAAACTTCCGGAATCGATCTGATTGTCGGCGGACACTCTCATACTCGCCTGGAGTCGCCAGTGAACGCAAAAGACCTTCTCAAGCGCTCCGTGCCCGTAGTGCAAGCGGGTGAGCACGGAAACTTCATTGGCCGAATGCTCGTGAAAGTTTCTGACGATAAAAAAATGCAGATTTTGAAATACCAGCTAGTGCCAGTGAAGTCTGAAGCAGGGCAATCGTCCGATGCCGATGAAATTCGGCGCCTGGTTACCGAGGCTCGCTCGCTTCTCGAGCAGAAATACTCGTCCAGCTGGCTCTACGAAACGGTGGGCTTTACGAACATTCCGATGGTACGTCCGAAGGAATCCGCCACGGTGTGGGGTGGCTTTTTTATGGAGACCATCCGACGAAGCGCCTCAGCCGATATCTCTTTAGATGTTGGCGAATTCCACGGGGTTTCACAGCCGGCCGGTCTTATTACCCAAGAAAGTCTAATGAAATCCTACCCTCGAGTCTTCGATATCAAACAAACCATGGGTTGGAACATCTGGAAGATCAAGGTCCCGGGCTGGATGCTCCAGCTGATGTTGGATCAAGTGGTGAAGCAAGGGCTTTATATGAATACCGCTGGACTTACCTATGAAGTGAACAGCGCCGTCACAGGCGCCAGCACTCGAAACATGAAAATCCAAGGTAAAAAAATTGACTGGTTTAAGCAGTACAACATTGCTGTCACGGAAGGTGTTGGCCGAGGCACCCTAGAAATCAGCTGGTTACTACAGAAGATGTTCGCGCCGAGGGACACAGGCGTCCCCGTCTGGACTGCCCTAGAAAAGCGACTTCGCGAGAACGGCGGAACCTTTGCCGGATCAGCAGCTGCATCACCGGTGGGGATGATCCGTTGAGCAGAAAACCTGCGCAAAAAACGGATCTCAAACTGGAGCCCGTTGCTGCGCAAATGCGTCAAATTTTAGAGGAACTCGGCGAAGATCCTTCACGAGAGGGACTAAGCCGAACGCCAGAACGATACGCGAAGGCCATGCGCTACCTCACCTCGGGCTACGGCATCGATCCCGCTAGTGTTGTCGGTAAAGGCTTATTCCACCAAGAACAGAGCGAAATTGTTATTGTTCGCGATATCGAGCTATTCTCACTTTGTGAGCATCACCTTCTTCCTTTTTATGGCAAGGCTCACGTCGCCTACCTTCCTAAAGGAAGAATTATCGGGCTCTCCAAGATACCTCGGATCGTCGACGTCTTCGCACGACGCCTGCAAGTTCAGGAACGACTCACCACTCAAGTCTCAAATTCATTGATGGATATTTTAAAGCCTCACGGGGTTGCCGTGATCATGGAGTGTTTCCACCTCTGCATGATGATGCGCGGAGTGGAAAAACAGAGCAGCTACACGATCACCAGTTCAATGCTCGGAAGCTTCAAAACAAATGCGATCACCAGGCAAGAGCTTCTTCACCTCTTAGGCATGGGTGATCGACGCTAAGATTCTGCTTTGACGGGAATGATCATGACCTCAGAATTCGATTGGAACTCACTGAAGGACGAAGAGCTTCTCAAGCTTCGAATATCTGAACTTCGCCTCACCATCGAAGGTTCGTGGCTACACGAGCGAGTGGAACACCTTCAGGGGGAATTATCATCGAAGGGGCTCGCCTTTCATCCGCACGTGTATCTCGGAGACGAATGGTTTAGTCCGGCGGGTGTTGTCGCGATTTCTATTCCGTTCTACCTTGCCCACCCCAGACTGATGACCCTTGAGCGAAAAATGATGCTCGAAGTAGAGGGCGGCACTTCCGAATGGTGCGAGAAACTCCTGCGACACGAAGCTGGACACTGCTTTGATCATGCCTATGGCTTTTCAAAAACCAGAAAATGGCGCCGCCTCTTTGGTTCGCCCAGCCAGGAGTATGCTCCAGAGAACTATCGACCGAAACCCTATAGCCGCAGCTATGTACGACATTTGCCGAACTGGTACGCTCAAGCACACCCCGATGAGGATTTTGCTGAAACCTTTGCTGTGTGGCTCGCTTCAGACAAAAACTGGCGGAGCGAGTACTCGAAGTGGCCTGTTGCCCTTGAAAAGCTAGAGTACATCGACGAGCAGGTTCGACTAAGCGCTGGAAAGCCCTGGGTTGTTCCCGGAAAGAACCTTCCTTTTTCGGCCACTCGAATGTCGACCACTCTAGAAAATTACTATGCCAAGCGCAAACGCGAGCACGCCGATGAATACCCAGATTTTTACGACGAAGACTTGCGTAAGATATTTAGTGGCCCCCCTGAGCTCTCCAAAAGAGATGCCGGTGCCTCTGGCTTTATGCGTAGAAATCAAAAAATTATCATCGACAGCGTGAGCAAATGGACGGGCGAAAGAAAATTTCCGGTGCAAAGATTGGTGAAAAAACTTCAGGATCGATGCGAAACGTTAGATCTACGGCTGGGTAAGGATATCACTCAAACGAGCCTAGAGGTTGCTTCATATCTTGCTACTCTCGTGACAAACTACCTTCATACTGGCAAGTTTAAGAGAACGGTCTAACTTCCAATGAGCACACGTCAACTTGACATTCTGATTCTCTTTGACCTCTCCAAACGGATTGATCCATCTGAGTATCCTGAACTTTTAAAGACAGAGGGATGGAAGAATGATGCTGATCTCGTTCAAGCTCTGAAAAAACAAGGACACCAGGTGCGCCTATTCGGGCTATTTGATGAACTGAAACCCTTAATTCAGGAACTGCAGGAAAATCGTCCGGACATGGTGTTTAACTTATGTGAAGCCGCCCACAATGATCGCAAGTACGAACCCCATGTTGTTGCCTTACTCGAATTGATGGGCCTAAAATATACTGGCGCAGGCCCCGAGGCTCTGCAAATCTGCAAAGACAAAGGACTCACAAAAAAGATACTCGCTTATCATGACATTCCTGTTCCTGAATTTATTATCGCAAGCCGCTCAAAGCCTTTGCGAAGTCTGAAAAAATTTAACTTCCCCGTGTTTGTGAAGCCCCTGAAGCTCGAGGCGTCTGAAGGAATCTCGCAAGTTTCGCTCGCCTCTAACGAGAAAGACGCTATTGACCGTATTAAGTTTATTCATGATCGACTCGAGGCAGACGCGATCGTTGAGGAATACATCGATGGGCGTGAACTCTATGTCGGTATTCTTGGAAATGACCGGCTAACCGCGCTCCCTCCACGCGAGTTATTTTTCAAAGAGGTTCCTGAGGGTGAACCTAGATTTGCTACTTATCGGGCAAAATGGGACGACAACTACCGAGAGCGCTGGGGAATCGATACGGGTCCAGCGGGTCGAATTTCCGAGCAACAGGAAGAGCGAATCTTGGAAATCTGTAAGAACGCTTACCGGGCGTTGGGGCTCAAGGGTTACGGCAGAGTGGATCTACGCATGAAGCCCACTGGTGAGGTTTATGTCATTGAAGTGAACCCCAACCCCGCCATTGGTAAAGATGAAGACTTTATGCTGTCTGCTGCGAAACTCGGACTCGACTATGATGCAGTCCTCTCAAGAATTCTCAATCTCGCCTAAACGTGCCATAAGAAAGGTTCCATGATTGGCAAATCGCTAAGTATCGTCGGATTTTTGCTTGCATTGACCTCCTGCTCGACCATGGGGTCGCGTAAAAGTGCGCCCTCTCATTCGATTCGAATCCACACCCCCAGCTGGATCTTTTCTGAAAAAAAAGTGACTTCTGAAGACTACGGGGGCAAAACCGTGACCGTCGCCCTACTGCTCGAAAAAAAAACGGGCCAAATCATACGCGACTTCACACAGACTTACCCAGCCTTTGAATGGACGATCGTCTCCGAAACCGAAATCGGCACTATTGCTACGCTCGACCATACGATTGAGGGACGCTCGGGAGAAGTTCCGATCCTGTTTATCCAGAGTCAGGATAAAGAGTGGAGTGAAATTGTGTTCTCGAAAGCGCACTTTTCTGGCGAAGTGATCCGATTAAAACTCCTGGCCGATCGGTTTCAACTCAGAATCTCGATCGACTCTGGCTTGATCTCCAGAAAGGAAAAGACAGGCTCCATGAAAGACACTGATGGAAATGCACTGGACTTTCAAGACTGGACCTATCTCTTAAAGACAAAGAATTGGATGAGATCTTCAAAGCCTCTAGTATTCTAAAGGCCGAATTAATTTCACCAGCGAAGGGCGATCTTTCCCACCGACTGTCGACTCGCCAAAAGTTCATGAGCCGCCCCGACTTCTCGAATAGGGAAACTGGCGCCAACGAAAGGCTGTAAGTCCCCTTTTCGAACGAGCGACTGAATTTCTACAAATGCTTTTTGGAGCTTGCCAGGCTGGAGGTCGGCCACTCGCAGCACATTGAGCCCAGTCAGTGATTGCGATCGATCCAGAAGAGTCAGGGGATGAATCCAGCCAAACTGAAGGGCACTCCATGCTGCTCGTATACCCCTGAAAGGACTGCTGCTGGTCATTTCAGCTACACCCAGTGAAACCATCCTGCCCAATGGGGCCAGTAACTGACGGGACTGATGATAAACACTCCCCCCAATGGAATCGAAAACCACATCGATGGGGGTCTTCGAATTCGCAAAAGAGCGAATTTTCTTCACGAAAGATTCACGTCGATAATTAATGGCTAGATCCACTGCAAACTGCTTACGAAGGAGATCCAGCTTCTCCTCGCTTCCAGCCGTTGCAATCACCTGACACTCTCGCCGCTGGGCAAGCTGAACCAGAAAAAGCCCCACTCCTCCAGCGGCAGCATGAATCAGCACTCGATCGCCTGCCTGCAACCGGGCACATTCCTCCGCGGCAAGATAGGCGGTCGCCCCTTGGGTCGCCATGGCCGTCGCCTCCGCCCCGTCGGTATCTTTGGAGATTTCGAAAACAACGATCGCCTTTGGACAAGCCATTGAGGCGTAGCCGCCGAAGCGGGTTAAGGCTACGACTCGCTGACCCACTTGAAGATCGGGGCGCAAAATACCGACCTGATTGCCTAAGGACCGAATTGTTCCCACCACCTCATACCCCAACACACATGGAAGAGGCGGCGCATCGGGGTATAAGCCCAAGCGAGCCATCACGTCTGCGAAGTTCACCCCGGAAAACTCTGTTTCGATCAACACTTCATCGTCGGCTGGTTTGGGATCGGGAAGTTCGCGAAGCTCAAAAGCTCGGCGAGCTTCTCCTTTTCTGGTCAGAACTAGTGCTCTCATGAACCTTCCTCTGAATCGTCCGGCGAAGACACCACGCCGGACTTAAAAACACACTATTTTCAGAGGAATGTCACGGCTCCAGAGTGCCCCTAACGGTCCATGGTGAAACTTCCAGGTTGCTCAGAAGTCGCTACGACTGAGCTGAGTGCCGACAAATTCTTGGCGAAAGGATCTCTTG
>JAGWZD010000146.1 GCA_018968995.1 Bdellovibrionales bacterium | reverse complement strand
GATCTTTGGCTGGCATCATGAGTTGTCTTTGCGAGAAGTGTCTTTCCGGTACCGCTCTCTCCGGTGATCAAAATCGTCGAATCGGTTGCAGCGACCTTTCGGGCCATTTCTAGAACCTTAGCCATCCGATTATTCTTGGTTGCAATCGTCGAGGGTTCAGAAAGTACTTCGACCGTGTCCCTGAGCCGAGCATTCTCAGCCCGAAGCTTCCTAAAATCTTCAATCCGCTCGACCAAATGTTCAAGCTGCTCAGGGGTAAAGGGCTTCACTAGGTAGTCGTAGGCACCACCTTTCATCGCACTGATCGCCGTATCGATAGTCCCGTAGGCGGTCATGATGACTGGAGTGACCCCTGGAAAATACTCTCGAGTCTTTCCCAGTAGGTCGAGCCCGCTCATTCCGTCCATTCTGAGGTCAGTGATCAAAATATCGGGACTCGCTCGCCGCATCAGAGATAAAGCTAGCTCGCCACTATCTGCCACCTGTACCTCATGTCCCGCTGCCGTTAGCGCGGCCTCCATTGTGGCGCAAATACCCTGCTCATCATCAACAACCAACAGTTTAGCCATGGCTTCAGTTCCTCTCCTCTTTAGACAAAACACCCAACTCACCCTGCCGGCGAGGCAAAGTAAAAATAAACTCGGTCCCATCGTGATATTCAGAATTGATCGCCAACGAACCCCCATGGCCCAGCGCAATCTCTTTAGCGATAGCCAGGCTCATTCCGGTGGCGTCACTGCGGGCCACCCGAAGATCGTAGCGCGAAAAATTCCGATCAAATAACCGATCGCGTACAGATTCGGACACGAAAACAGACGGACTTCGAACTGAAATATTAAAATGAGCCGACTGATCCCGTCCCGACTCACTCATAGTGATCACTATTTTCGAGCTCTTGGGTGAGTGACGAACACCTTGGGTGACCACCTGTGAAATCGCCCACGAGACTCGGGGTGCATCTGCATAAATAAGTGCATCTGATGAAGATGAGTCGACCACAAAATCCATCGTAATAGCACGGGTATCAGCCTCGGGCCGAAGACAACGAATAGCCTGCCCTAAAACTCTACGCAGATCGACCAAACGAAACTGCATTTGATCTGCACTCAGGGTAAAACTACTCGCTGAAAAAAACTCATCAATCAATTCGCGCATCCGCTCCACGTCTCGCACACTTGAGTCGACTAGCTTTTTTTGGGTCGGTGTTAGTGAACCAATGTTCGATCTTTGTAGAAGCCGTGTGGCCATGAACAAACTGGTGACGGGTGTCTTCACTTCATGTGATAGCAAGCCAATGAATGCAGATTTCGCAGCCTCAGACTCTCTAATCCAAGTCACATCCTGCGCGATCACAACAGCATCGAAGTGATCAGACTCTGATGTTCGAATAGAATCCCACTCGATAGCGCTTAATAAAAAATACTGTAGCGTCTCGCCCGAGGCACTCATTCGCTTCCATTCAAATGGGGACGCACGACTGCAGCTGTTGCGGATAGCGGCCATGATTCCGCTACTGGATCCATTTTCCTGTTCAACGAATTCGATCGGGAATTCAGAAAAATGTTTCTCCTCTAAAATAAGAGATGATCCAACAGAATTGGCCCACTCGATACGATCTTCCTTTAAGAGAAACACCGCATCCCTAGAAACTGCAGCTAAAGCTTCAGCGCGACTTTTCTGCTGAATCATCTGAGAATGCTTTCGATCCTCCGATACCCGAGCTTGTCGAATCAGATTTTCGATACCCAGAAAGAGTCGCTTTATTTCAGGAGAGGCATGGTGAATATGTGCTTCTCTTTTATCTGAATCTTCGCTGAACAAAGCAGCGATATGATTGGTGAGATGGACTCGACGAAAGTATTCCTCGAGATATCTTAAAGGTCGAACCATGCTCAGGATAATTTGCCTCATCACAATAGCAGATGCGGCAATAAAACAGAGCCAGATCACCCAGCCCTGAAAGATCAAGGACCTAAAAATCATCTGAAAATCATCTGTTGAACGCAAAACCTCATCACTTTGATAAAATTGCCATCCATTCACCAGCTCTAAGAGTCGTTTTTTTTGAGGTTTTGATCGTCGAAGCTCTTGCTCGAGCTCTTGCATGTACCGCTGCGAAACGAGATCGCGAGTCAATCCATTTCTTCTGGATACCCAGTCGCGAGCTAGTTCGATTTCATTTCGGCGAACTGCATCTCTTATTTTTAGAGATAGTTCGGCTAGCGAATGCCTCTCAATCTGCATTTTGGTTTGTGTTTTTGAGCCCTGAAAACCCTGAAGTCCAATGGCAAGGAACGCTAGACTCGAGACGGTAAGAATCGATCCCAGTGTGAAAATGAGGCGGAAAAATGGCGTTCGCCAATAACTCATAGTCGAGCCTCACGATCTAGAATTTTCACGGCACGCAAAGACCAGATACTCGTGTCTTTGAGGGTTCTCAGCTCATTCAAAACGCCCGGTCGCCCGAAGACAAAGAAAAGAACTTTTCCAGCAATAAATGCCGCCTCACGATCTCTACCGATATTCTCGTTCCAAGAAAAAGCCCTCTGAGAAAGCCGTAGAGCTGAAAGAAAATGGACTAATCCTTGATTGGGCTTCCCCGCAGTAATCGATCCCTGCGCTAGTGAAACATGCCAACGAGCCAAAGTAAGGGCCTTCTTGTGAGAAAAAACCCATTCCGTGCGCTCGAGGCTCTTTTCTTCTTCGAGATAGGTTTCCAAATCACGGATCCATTCTAAATACGGGGCATCCGGATTTTCAGCTCGTCCATTTTGTTGAGAGGCAAAGAGTCGAAGCTCCTGTAGAGTCTGGTCGAGCGGGCCCGCCCTCAGAAAACCCTGGATTAAAAGCTGGCCTACTCCAGGACTCTGGGCACGCCACGGCGCTAAAGCCGGAATCTCCTGTAATGCTACAAGCCCCTGAAGCTCCGAAACCTCCGCCCGCACCAGAGGGCCAAACGCTCTATGAGGAGTGAGTATCTCTTGCTGAATCAAGAGATAGGCCAGCAAGAGGATCACCAGGCTCAGCGCCCCAAGCGCCCCAAGCGCCCCAAGCACCCCACCCCCCTTGAATTTCATTTGATCTCGGCTCAACATCGGCATGGCACCCTACAGCAGCGCCATGCGATGGCAAAGTGCGTGCCCTTAGAAAGCCCTCGTTTTTGCAATGTTTTTAAGATGCACTGACATTTCCATAAACATTGCTGGATGCATTTCGTGCATTTTGCCCGTGCAATTTGAAAAACTTAGCTTGCCGTCCGAACCCGCGAGGCTTCTCGTTCCCAGATACTTTGACAGCGGGCACAGAGCCTTGCTTCGGGTACCGCGAGTAACCTTTTTTCCGGAATAGGCTCATCGCAGTCTTCACAGACTCCGTAATTCACAGTCGCAAGCTTTGCCATGGCTCGGTCGATCGCTTGAAGCTCACGAAGCTCTTGCTCTTGAATGGAGGAGTTTCGACCCAGCTGCTCGAGGCTCTGGGCGATATCGACCATCTCGGCCTGCGAGTCGACTCGGTCCAGCTCGCTTTGCTCAAGATCCAAACGCCGAAGGCCTTGACCCAAGCGAGCGCGACGCTCTTCTAGATTTTCACGGATTTTTTTTAAAATGCTGCGTTCCATGGCCCGCAGAAAACTGCAAAACTTGGTCTAACGCGAGCAAAGGGCCGAATAAGTGGCCAAGTAACGGCTCGGCAATGCCCGCTTCATCGCTGCCGACAAGACCAGACTCGTCTCGCAGAGCCGTTTGAGATTCACTCCCGTATGAATTCCCATTCCCTCGAGCATGTAGACGAGGTCTTCGGTCGCTAGATTGCCGCTTGCTCCTGGCGCAAACGGACAACCCCCGAGACCACCTGCGGAAGAGTCCACACTGCTGATGCCGTACTCGAGCGCACGCAGCGTATTCGCTAAAGCAGTGCCGCGGGTATCATGAAAATGAACGGCCAGTGTCGCACTCTTATTCTTCGAAAGAAGCTTAGGAAGCACCAAATCCACACCCTTGGGAGTGGCCACTCCGATGGTATCGCCGAGCGATACTTGTTGAGCCCCAAGATCTAAAAGCCTCTGCGCTGCATCGATTGAACGCTTAGGAGAAATAGATCCTTCAAAGGGACAGCCAAAAACAGTCGACAAGTAAGCTCTGGTCTTTAATTTCAACTTTCGAGCCTGCTTCAAAACTTCTTGAATCTCCGAGAGAGAATCCTCTACGGTCATGCCGATATTACGGCGATTAAAAGATTCACTGACCGCAGTGAATACTCCAATGGCGTTTGCGCCTGCGGCGAGCGCTCGCTCTAACCCTTTTCGATTCGGCACTAAAGCCCAGTAAGTAGGGCCTGAAAAACTCTTACTTCTTTGGATTTGCCTAAACACTTCATCCGAGTCCTGCATCTGCGGGACGCGGTCGGCCCGAACGAATGCTCCGGCCTCGATTTGCGAGAGCCCTGAGCGCTTGAGTCCCTGAATCAGCTCAAGCTTGGCCTGAAGAGGAAGCTGCGAGACTTCATTCTGAAGCCCATCGCGGGGACCCACCTCAAAAATCGTCACGCGGCGTGGATATTTTGAGCTCATCGGACGGTTAGCCACTCGGTTTCTCCTCAAAATCGAGCATCAAATCGCCCGGAGAAAGCTGCTGACCTTCGGTCACGCGAATACGCTTAACGATTCCAGCACAGGGAGCCTGAATCGAAAATTCCATTTTCATCGCTTCCACCAAAAGAAGCTTCTGACTCTCCGTGACAGCGGCACCCTCGGCGACTAAGACCTTCCGCACTTTACCCGGAAACTGCGCCGTAAAATCAGCTGCACTCACTCCTGTGGTGCCACCTTTTCGATCGGCCTCCACTCTCTGCCACTCACCGAAATAGGGGCCAGAAAATTGATCGCACTCACGCCACTGCGCCGAGCGTTTTCCTGAACTCTCCACCACAACTCCCCGAACGCGCTCCACAGTGCCATCCGCCAAAGTTCTCTCAGCCAAAACCCATCCGCCAGGACGAGGTGTCACCCGCCACTCTGAAGGTTGGGTGGTCTTTGAGTCGTGAATGAATTTTTTTCCAGAAACTCGCCACTGAAACTTCATGATCGACTCCATGGCGAGCGAGTAGCCGTTTCCGAGCGAACCGATTCCGACCGACCCAAACTTCGCTGAAGCGTAAGCTCGGAAGCTAGCGCCACCTGCTCTGGAGAAATCTCGGGGCGAAACTCCGTAAAAGCTTTCTCTAAATATCCGGTATGAACCTTCCCTGCCAGAACCTGAGGGTCTCTCGCGATGGCGAGCAAGTACCTTTGATTCGTTCCCAGACCCGCAATGACAGTTTCTTCCAAAGCAAAGCGCATGCGCTGAATAGCCATCTCGCGCGTGGGAGCATGAATGATAATTTTTCCAAGCATAGAATCAAACTGGGTACCGATCGTTTGACCTTGCTCGATGCCACTTTCCACACGGATTCCAGTTCCAGTAGGCCAGCGAAGAAACTCTACTTTTCCCGGAGTAGGCGCAAATCCTTGTGCAGGATCTTCGGCGTAAAGTCTTACTTCAATAGAGTGCCCCCGTGGCTCTTGGACGACTGGAAGTTGAAATGATTGAGGATCCAGAGCGAGGCGCAATTGTAAATGCACCAAGTCTTCACCCGTGACCTGTTCAGTGACCGG
>JAGWZD010000145.1 GCA_018968995.1 Bdellovibrionales bacterium | reverse complement strand
CGCCTTGAGAGAGCGCTTTCTTCAGAAACGACCAGAAGCCATTGCTGGGGTGGCGACACAAACGTTTGATGAGATCGATACCCTCCTTGAACAAGGCAGAGGTTTTCTAGCGACTACTGGCGAAGACGGTTTTAAAAACCGCTTGTGGGATGCTGATCCTCGTTCATTATTTTTACTGATCTATACTTCTGGCACCACCGGTGAACCCAAGGGGTCGATGATTTCGCAAGCTCAATTCATGAGTGCTCTTCATGATTCTGCCGAAGTATTCCGAGCTCACCTCAAGACTGAGGAGGAAACCTCACTTTCAGTGCTGCCGCTTGCAAATATTTTTGGCCAATTCGAGTTAGCCATGGGTCTCGTATTCGGATGGAAAACCTGCTTTTCGAATCGGCTCGAAAGACTTGATTCAGAGCTTTCGGAAGTTCAGCCCACTCTGCTTTTTGGTGTTCCGAAACTCTTTGAAAAAATCCTGTCTGGCATCCAAGACAATATCGATTCACGTCCCGCTGCAGAACGCATCATCATTGAAAAGCTTTTAGATGCCACTCGGCGTGTGGCTGTATCGCGAAGTGCGCACGAACGTCCTCGTTTAACTGACACTGCCGAATCGCTACTGGCTCGGCAGACCGTGCTTAAAGGAATTCAGAAACGCTTAGGCGGACAACTCAAGTTTGCCATCAGCGGCGGAGCTCCGCTTCCACCAGACCTGGGCTCGGAGCTCGATCTGCTCGGAGTACGAATTGTCGAAGGCTACGGACTCACAGAGACCTGCGGACCCATTTCCATCAATGATCCCGCCTCACCCACCTTTGGTAGTGTGGGCCGCCCCCTATCCAGTGCAGAAATCCAAATTCACTCTGACGGAGAGATCATGGTGCGGTCGAAAGAGCCTTTTCTTGGCTATTGGAACCAGACTGAGATCACTTCAGAGATCATGCGAGAGGGGTGGCTATATACGGGCGACCTTGGTTTTCTGGATCCAGAGGGACGACTTCACATTACTGACCGCAAGAAAGACATCATCATCCTCTCGAGCGGGCGCAATATTGCCCCTCAAAAAATCGAGAACCGTGCCCGCATGAGTCGCTACCTAGAGGACTTTGTGGTTCTGGGTGACCGCCGCAGTTACCTAGGAGCTCTGATCACCTTAAAACAAGAGGAGATCATCAAGTTCTGTGCTGAAAGACAGGTGCTTTTCAGCCGATTCGCGGAACTCGTGAATCACCCCAAAATCCGAGCCCTGGTACAAGGGGAAGTGGAATCATTGAACGAAACCTTGGCGCACTACGAGCGGATTCGCCGATTTGTGATCCTACCGGAGTCGCTTTCGGTAAAATCTGGAGAAATCACTCACACCCAGAAACTTCGACGCAAGCAAATCGAGGATCTTCACCCTGAGGCCGTAATCGCTCTTTTCGAAGCTACGGCTCCAGGGGGCTCTTCTGGGGCCCTTGACCAGAACCATTCCATAGGGTAACCCACTGAATTCGAACCTATTTTAAGGAGTTTCGTCGATGGCTCGCGTCACAATTGAAGATTGCCTCCAAAAGGTAACAAACATGTATGAGCTCGTTCACGTTGCGACTCGGCGTGCTCGGCAGCTTTATAAGGGCTCGGATCCTTTAGTGAAGAGCAAGAATCGCGTCATCGTGACGGCGCTTCGCGAAGTGGCGGCCGGTAAGGTATCTGTAAAAAACGCCAATCCAGACGCCTCAGGCCTGGATGAACTGACAGAGCTTTCGAACTAATATTTTTTGAAAAAAAGGCCCCTGGTCACTTCGGTGATTGGGGGCTTTTTTTTTACCCTCGAGCATTAGGATAGCCAGTTTGAAGAGCGCTTCGAGGGGCGTTTCGCCTTGGCGCCCTTCTTCCCTTTAGAGGAGTTCTTAGATTTTTCCCCAGCTCTCAGAGTCACTGCCGATCGACGCCCCACTTTAACGAGCTTCTGAACGGGCAGTTCTAAAACTAAGGGAAAGACTTCTTCGATGCTATTTACGAAAAACAGGTTCAAACCCTGCTTGGCTTGCTCAGGCACCTCAAAAAGATCCTTCTGATTCAGCTTTGGCAGAATCACCGTGTGGACTCCTGCTCGTTTTGCAGCAAGCAGCTTTTCTTTAATTCCGCCGACCGGCAGTACTCGACCAGTTAAAGAAAGCTCTCCTGTCATCGCCACCTTCGGTCTCGACTGAAGCCCTGTCAAAAGACCATAGAGGGCAGAAGCCATTGTAATACCGGCAGAAGGCCCATCTTTTGGGATCGCACCAGCCGGAATATGCAGATGCAGATCACGGTCTTTAAAGTATTCCTGTCCCACTCCAAGCTCTGCGGCGAGCTTACGTTTTACATACGTCCAAGCAATGCCGGCACTTTCGGTCATCACCTCGCCCATTTGACCAGTAAGCTTCAGCTGCCCAGATCCAGGAAGATCGGCTGCTTCGATAAATAAAATATCGCCACCCAAAGCCGTCCAAGCGAGACCTGTCACCACCCCTGGAGCGGTGATTCGCTCGGCAACTTCGTTATAAAATCGCTTTGGACCAAGCCACTCCAGCAGATCTTCGGCTCCGATGCGAATCGGAGCCGTCGGCTTACGTCGCCCGGAACCTTTCTCTGAGCGTACGAGGCGAGTCGCCGCTTTGCGAGCAATTCGATTCACTAACTGCTGAAGGGTGCGAAGCCCGGGCTCTCTTGAATAATCCTGCATGATGGAACGAAGTGCCTGTCGGTCAATCCGAACCTGAGAGGGCCTAATTCCGGATGATTTAAGCTCTTTTGGAATAATATGGCGAACAGCGATATCTTCCTTTTCCTCCAGGGTGTAGCCAGGAAGCTCGATCAGCTCCATTCGGTCCAACAGCGGACCAGGAATGCTCGCAGTTTGGTTTGCAGTAGCAATAAAAAGAACCTTAGAAAGATCGAACGGGAGGTCGAGATAGTGATCTGTAAATGAAACGTTCTGTTCTGGATCTAAAACCTCCAGCAAAGCACTCGAAGGGTCACCTTGAAAACTCTGACCAAGCTTATCGATCTCATCCAGAAGAATAACGGCGTTTTTCGATCCCGCTCGTTTTACTGCTTGGATGATTTTTCCAGGTAGCGCCCCCACATAAGTCCGACGGTGCCCCTTTATCTCAGCTTCGTCGCGCATCCCGCCCAGAGAGAAACGGTAGAACTTGCGCCCAAGAGCCTCGGCAACGCTTTTTCCAATCGACGTTTTTCCAACGCCAGGGGGCCCCACTAAACACAAGATCGAACCTCGAGGGGTCGATTGAAGTTTTCTTACCGCTATAAATTCAATAATTCGCTCTTTAATTTTTTCCAGACCTAAGTGCTGTTCATCCAGAACGCCCTGAGCGTGATCTAAATCAAGATTATCCGTCGTCTCTACGCTCCACGGCAGGGAACACAAGGTCTCGAGATAGGTTCTCGTTAAATTGTACTCAGGAGAGTGCTCTGAAATCGTTTCGAATTTACTGAGTTCTTCAAAAGCAACCTTCTTCACATCTTGAGGCATTCCCGCTGCCTCTAGGCGCTCTCGAAAAGATCGCGAGCTTTTTTCTCGCCCCTCTTCTTCTAGCCCCAGTTCTTTCTTGATGACCTTCAGTTGCTCTTTTAGAAAAAACTCGCGCTGAAGCGCTGTAACCTTTGTGTTTACATCATCAGTGATTTTTTTCTGAATGTCGGCAACATTCTTTTCCTGTCGAAGCATGACAATCAGCTTCTCGAAACGTTGTTTAACCGAAAGAGTTTCTAAAAAATCCTGTGCTTCAGATTTTGCTAACGCTAGTGCGAATGCAATGATGTCGGACACAGTGCCCTGATTCGGAGCATTCAGCATTGCCATCCGCATCTCATCTGTAAAAAATGGGTTCACTTCAGAGAGCTGCTTAACAAGAGCAACCGCTAGTCGTGAGAGCGCATCAAACTCATCAGACTTCTCGATAAAGTCATCAAGATATTCTGGCTCGACAACAAGGTACGGTTCCTCTGAGAGAACAGACTTCACTCGAAAACGTTTTAAGCTATGAACAAGCAAACTGACCGAGCCATCAGGCATCTTCAGTCGCTTTAGAATCTTCACCACTACGCCCACCTGATGAAGATCACTAAAACTTGTTTTTTCGTTAACCTCAGAATCGCGAGTAAGAAGTAAAGCCAAAGTCCGAGAAGGATGCTTCGACAGAGCGAGTTCTACCATCTCCATATATCTAGGAATGGTCACCAGCAAAGGCGCCATCATGGTCGGATAAACTACTGCCTGATTCATGGGCAGCGCAAAGACATGCGGCGGCAGAATCTGATCGGGTAATACCAAACCAGAGGCTACAGATTCCTCGGATGACGCAGGTAAATGCTTTTCTGATTTGGCGTCAGACACGGCAAAACTCCTCTGACGCCTAATATGGGAATGATCTCTATTTTGGCAAGGCTCGCCCTAAACGGATATCGGTGATGATCCGGGCTGGCTGAGTCAGGTCAAAGACCTCAACAGGGCTGCCCGCCTTCAGGTTGAGGACAAAGGTCCATTGGTCGGGGTTAATCGCCGGCAAAAACTCAATGTTCTCGATAACTCGACTTTTCCTGAACTCTTTCAATGCTTTCTGGGCTTGAAAATCAAGCTGGGGCTTACCCCAAATCGTATAAACGATCCGCTTTTCTTCAGGATTTACCGAGACCTGATAGTACGGGGGTCGAGCTAAAGCGGTCAGCTCTCCGTCGGGTCTAGAAGCGTCTAAATCAATGACCACTCGTTCAAACTTCGGATTGGTCGAGCGCCGAATCTCGGTCACCCGGACCGAGTGGATTGCGGGATCGCCTCCGACCACGACCCCATCCGAAATATAATGTTCCGTTTTCTTGCCGTCGGCTTGAAAAAAACGGCTCTGCTCTAACGAGGCATTTGCGTGAGTTACCGAGAAAACGGCTACGAGGCTCACCAACGGCCAGCATGAATTCAATTTCATGACTCTAGCTTAAGCGGTTTGTGGCGCGGCGGCAACTCTGCAGGACCTAAACTCGAGGATGCTTTCTTAACCTACGAACAGCCCACCAGCTGACCAGCAGAAGCACTGCCCAAATCCAACGTGAGGATCCCGGAGCCGCAGCCGGAGGGGGCTCATCGATGGGGGCACTCGGCGAGGGTGAGGGCAGTAATGGGTTTTCAGCCACTGCCGATGAGGTCTGTGAAAGCTGGGGTGGGACAGTGCTGATTTTTGATGGTGAAATCGCAGGAGACGGTGACTCGTTTCGAACGAGCGCACGAAGCGCCTTCAGCGTGTAACGAGAACGATCCGGGGTGCTATGACTCTCGTCGGAGTGAGTGATCGCTCCCTCTTGAATTTCATCGGGCGCAAGTGCACCGGGTCCGACCACGTACTCTTCACCTTTAAAAGATTCGATCCAAAACTTTCCCATCATCATCCCGCGCACAGTATGCGAGCCATCGCTATTACTATTGCCTAAAAATATGATGACTTCTTCCCCACGCTTAAAGTTCGCTGATCCCGGGATACTCATTCGGACTCCATTTTTGGATCCCCCCAGTTCCCGAATGATGACTCTTCCGCTATCGGCGAGTGAACCTTTGAAGACCTCCGATGGGGTCAATTCGTAAAAAGTATAAATCTGCCGATTACCCCGCTGATCTGTGACGTAATCCGTATAGT
>JAGWZD010000144.1 GCA_018968995.1 Bdellovibrionales bacterium | reverse complement strand
GCGCTCGGTTCCGAAACCAATCCTCAAATAAAATGGGATTCACAGGCAAGAGCGAATCTTCTGCCCCAAAAAATGGTTCAGGGGTCGTTGAGATGGGAAACCGCCGAAACGTCCGGTAGCTGGCTTTTCGCTCACTTCACAAAGTGTTTTAACACGTAATCTAAGGCCTGTTCCTTGGTCGTGATCTGTCGTTCGAGTACCTGGTCTTCCACAGTTCTGAGGATTTCAGAGAATCGGGGGCCAGGAGTCAGTCCTAGGTGAATCAGATCTTCACCGGTAATAATTTTTGCCGCATCCGGAGGCGGAGACTTCAGATATTCCAGGTAGCGCGAGCGGGCGAACTCCCAGCAGGCGTGATTTCCATCTGTAGCGCTTGCAGCAGCTCGATGCAGAGCTAGAAGCTCTTCGAAGGCGGGCTCGCGAATCAGTCGTTGAAGAGTGGCTTCGCGCATATGAAACACTTCGCGAAGCTTGAGATGATCGCGCACCAAAATCACGAGACGATCGATTTCCTCGCGAGAAAATTTCAGCCTTTCGCCGATTTTTTCAGCTGCCATCGCAGCTTCGCGGTCATGACCCACAAAGCTTTTTTCGCCGCTCTTACGCCAGGCAATAGGCTTTCCAATTTCCTGCAATAAAGCCGCCCAAGACAAGGCTACGCTTCGCTTGGGGTTCTGGTTTGAGCAGATTTCAAGCACGCTTAAAGTGTGAAGCCACAGGTTTCGTTTGACGTAAGTGGGCTGCTCGGTTTTTTTTAAGACCTCCACCTCAGGCAGAACATAAAAAAGTAGATCTAAATCCGAAAGCATCTTCACCGCATTGGCTGGATGCGGCCCTTGAAGCATTCGAGTCATTTCCTCTCGAATTCGCTCTTGGCTAATTTTCTGAATCAATCGCGCCTGAGTCTTTGCGGCTGCCTGAGTCGATGCGTCGAGATGAAACCCTAGGGCATGGGTAAAGCGCACGGCACGAAGAAGCCTGAGCGCATCTTCTTTAAATCGCACTGCCGGATCACCAATGGCGCGAAGGGTTTTAGATTTAAGATCCTCAAGCCCTCCGACAGAGTCTAAAATACGCTGGGTTTTGGGGTCATAAAAAAGAGCGTTCACCGTAAAGTCGCGACGACGGGCGTCCTCTTCCGGACCTGAAAACTTCACCCCCACCGGATGGCGGTGGTCTTTGTACTCGAGGTCTTCTCGAAACGTCGCCACTTCAAGGAGTCCGGAATTCGAGGACGGAATTTTGAGAACCCCAAAGGCTTTTCCCACCTCAAGGGCATTGGGAAAGATCTTTTCAAGCTCATCAGGAAGTGCGTTAGTCGCGATGTCGTAATCTTTCGTGGGACGAGATAAAAGAAAGTCTCGAACGCATCCTCCAACGAGGAACCCCACGAAGCCAGCATCATCGAGCTTTGAGAGAGTCTCGCGAACCGCCTCGGGTAGCGGCATCGCACGCTCAGTCCGGGTCCACTTCAAGCGGTTTTCCATCGAGAGTGTATTGGCTCTTGATCACGGTATCGGCCTCGAATCGATCTAAAGCCACCGTGCCCTCGGTGTCTTTGGTGGCCTCACGTGTTTTTTTCTTTGTAGGGCTTTTTTGAGCCTGAGGGCTAGGGGATGCCGTGGGTGAGGGTTTCTTGATTTCTCGGGCCCAAAGGCTCGAGCTGAAAAAAACAGAAAAAATCGTCATCCATTTTAGTCCAGATGCCCCGATCCTCTTCATCGCATCAGAACCTCACGAGGACGCGATCCTTCGGCAGGCCCCACGATACCGCGCGCTTCCATGAGCTCAATCATTCGAGCCGCACGATTATAGCCCACTTTGAGATGGCGCTGCAGGTAGCTTGCTGAGGCATGGCCAGAGCCGCGAACAAGCTCTAGAGCGCGGTCATAAAGCTCATCGTCTGCTCCTTCATCTCCTGAGCCCTCTTCAGCAGCCGCTTCCTCGTCAATTAAGATTTCATCGCGGTATACGGGCTTGCCCTGAGACTTCAAGAAAGAGGTGATTTTTTCAATCTCGCCGTCCGAGAGGTAAGCGCCATGCAGGCGAAGCAGTGAAGACACCCCTGGTGGAATGAAAAGCATATCGCCTTGACCTAAAAGCTTATCGGCGCCTGCCTTGTCGAGGATGGTCTTCGAGTCGATATAGCTGGCCAGCTGAAACGACGCTCGCGAGGGCAGGTTGGCCTTGATCAAACCCGTCACCACATCGGTTGAGGGACGCTGAGTGGCTACAACCAAATGAATCCCAGCCGCACGCGCTTTTTGGGCAATTCGAGCGATCGAGTGCTCGACTTCTTTTTTAGCCGTCATCATGAGGTCTGCGAGCTCATCGATGATGACCACAATATAAGGAAGCTTACCAATTCGAGGCTGCTCTTCTTCGTCGAGTTCGAAGGCTTCCATCCAGTCGCCTCCGCTCATGAAGCTTTGCTGGCCGTTTTCGTCTTCGCTTTGGCCTTGGGCTTCCATCAGAAGATCGCGAACCACGTCAGCGCCCATCTCAGTCACCTTTTGATTGTAGGCTCCGAGATTCTTGGCACCGATGATTTGAAGAATGCGGTAGCGACGTTCCATTTCGCGCACCGCCCATTTCAGTGCCGTGCTGGCGTTCTTCGGATCATCCACCACTGGAAGAAGCAGGTGAGGGATGTCTTGATAGCCGGTGAATTCAATGAACTTGGGGTCAATGAGAATCAGGCGAAGCTCATCAGGAGTAAATCGGTACAGAAGCGAGCAAATCAGCCCGTTCATAAATACCGATTTACCAGAGCCGGTTTGACCCGCCACCAGAAGGTGAGGCATTCGGGCTAAATCGCTCATCACGGTTTGACCGCCGATGTCTTTACCCATGGCCACCGGAATGGTGTGACGTGGGCCGTAGAAATCGTCGTTGGTCATAAACTCGCGCAAGAAAACCGGCTCGCGCTGCTCGGAAGGCGCTTCGATTCCGATCACCGACTTTCCAGGAATCGGAGCGAGAATACGCACGCTTTGAGCCGATAAAGCCATCGCGAGGTCGTCAGCGAGAGAGGCAACTTTGGATACCTTCACGCTTGGCCCTGGTTTGAATTCATACAGTGTAATGACTGGGCCAGGTCGCACGGCGGTGATTTCGCCGTCGATTCCGAAGTCTAAAAACTTTTGCTTCAGAATTTCGGTATTTTTTAAGAGCTTTTCTTTGTCGATGCTCGATTCGATCTTGGGGGGTTTCTTGAGAAATTCAATGGAAGGCAGCTTCCACTGGCCATTCCGCCGCGGTTTGCCCGCGCGAATGCGCTTGAGCGCATTTTCTGCAGCCTTGGGCAAAGTCGTGGTGGAGGTGGAAGATTTCGTCGAGGTGATCTGAGCCTGAGCGGCTCCGGTGGTGATTTCATCATGAGGCAAAATAGCCGGACCTTCGGCCAAAGAATCGCTCTCGAGAGAGGCTACGGGCACACCGTCCACTCCTGCGGCTTCAAGCTCAGGAAGCGCGTTGGGTGCATCGGAATGGGTGATGGGATTTGGAAGAGCGAGCTGAATTTTGGGTGATGGCGTGCTCGGTCCGATCTCAATCGGTGTGGCTCGTTTCTGGGGGGGAGACTCTGCGTCGGAGGCATCCGAAACGTCCGTAGAGTCCGAGGCGTCGCTCGAGTCGTTTGCCAGTCCCGCAGCTAAAGCAGCTTCTGCTTCTCTGCGCGCCTCGCGGCGTGCTTCGCGCGCTTCAAGCATGTTTTGCCATTGTTCGCGCGCCGCTTCTCCAGCGCTTTCCATAGCCCGCATGGTCCAGGCGGCAAGAAACTGAATCAATCGAATGGCTAGCATTCCTGCCATATAGGCAAAGGCTGTGGCCAGCACCTGGGTCACACGCCACAGGTGCTTTAAAACAAAAGCTCCAAATTTTGCGACGCTGACGGGGGTGCTCCAAGCCAAGGCCATACAAAAAATCAGAAGTGAAACAATCGACGAACCCACGCTATTGAACTGCTGGAGCAGGATTTCAGCGACCCAGACGCCAAAAGCTCCTCCGGTGAGCATCAGTGATCCTGCGTAAGGCCAGTACTTCCACTGAATGCTTAAGAACACTGTCAGGGCAACCACTGCGATGGTCATTCCACCCATGGTGCCCACAATGCGCACCGAGCCTTCACGTTTATAGACGCTGGTTGAAACAAATCCGATAGCGGCGGGAATTAAAAAAGAGCCCAATCCGAAACATTGAAGAATGAGCGAAGCGAGGTAGGCTCCTACTTTGCCACACGCATTGTGAATGCTGCCGCTGGAGGAAGAACTGAAAAATCCAGGATCGCTGGGCGAATAGGTCAGGATTGCGACCAGGCTGAAAAGGGCCAGAGCGAATAATGCCACACTGCCCAGCTCAGCTTTCAGATTTTTGGAATGGGGTTTCTTGGAGTCATTCATGGCAACGCGAGAGGAAGCCAGTCGAGTAGATCGAAGTTCCATATATCTCTATGCTACACGTGAAAAGATTGGGATAACACCAACATGCCGAAGAAAAGTCGCACAAAAAAAACAAAATCATCGTCTCGGGTTTTACGTAAAAGTGCCAAGAGACTGACATCGATTCAGCATCAGCGCGAAAAAAAGGTTCTGGCCTACGACATTGGGGGCACCAAAGTTCACGCGGCCATCATCACTGAAAAAGGACGAGTACTGGATGAAGTGCGCGTGAGCGTGGATTTTTCCAAAGGAAAAGCTGAGGTTTTTCGGCAGTGGATTGACGCTGGAAAAAGCCTTCTTCAGCGACACCCTGAAGTGCGTCACGTCGGAGTGGCCTCGGCAGGACCGCTGGATCCGGCAAAAGGGCGGCTACTAGATCCGACGAATTTCAAAGATGCCGATGGAAAAACCTGGGGAGTGGTACCGATTTCAAAGCTTTTATCGCGCGGACTTGGGGGGATACCGGTAGTCCTCGAAAACGATGCGGCAGCCGCCGTGATGGCCGAACATTGGGTGGGTGCTGCGCGCGGAGTGGCTGATGGTATGATCCTCACTTTAGGTACTGGAGTGGGAACCGGAATGATGGTGGACGGAAAGCTGGTTCGCGCCGGTAAAGGCCTTCACACCGAAGGCGGCCACATGATCATTCGTGCGGGAGATGTTTCGGCCATTTGTGGCTGCGGCAATCATGGGTGTATCGAGTCGTACCTTTCGGGCCGAAGCTTTGAACGCCGGGCAAGGCAAGCGTTACGGGCTAAAGAGGGTGATGCAGGATTTTCAGGCCAGGAACTCGCCGAGCGCGCTCGAGCCGGTGAGCCCGAAGTGAGGGCCCTTTTTGAGGAATACGCCGAGCTTTTAGCGGTGGCGATTCATAATTTTGTGGTGCTTTATGCGCCAAAAACCGTGGTTTTAGCCGGAAGTTTTGCGAATGCGGCTGATTTATTTTTAGAGAAAACACGCACGCATTTAGAAGAACTTTTAGTTCGTCGTCGTCATGGCGTGGACTTCCTGCCGAAGGTGGTGGTGTCGAGTTTAGAGAATCGGGCCGGGGTCTTGGGGGGAGCTTTTGTCGCATTTCAGCAGATTATTTGTTGACACCCGGCAGAAGCTGCCTCAGGCTGTGTCCATAAGGCAGTAAGAAGGCAGTACCGAAGTAGTACCAACAAGTGAATGACAGGTTCAGATCTGTTGTTCTCTTCGTGAGCGAACACAGTATTAAACACAGTAGCT
>JAGWZD010000143.1 GCA_018968995.1 Bdellovibrionales bacterium | reverse complement strand
GACGCTCTAAACATGCCTGAATGACTGGCGAGGGTAATTTACTTACTAACTGCGCTGGAAAGAACTGCTTTGAAGCGGTTTTTAGTAAGTCGTATTCTCCTGATTCCACTAAGGCCTCAAAAATCGAACCTTCTTTTTCAGGAGACACTTCGGCCAGAAGTTCAGCCGCCCGCACCGTAAAGTCGGATCCCGCAGATTTCTTTTCTGAGAGAACTCTTTCGGCTGCTGCCTTAAACCGTGGAAGTCGCCGAGTCACTTCAGAGTCGGTCATTTTCAAACTAGCCATGGTTACGGCATTTGCCGCATCAGGAGACATAAAAGCGAGCATCTGAGCCACCTGGGAACTGGGCATCAAAGTGACCAGAACTGCTCCCAGTTCAGAATCTTCACTAGCCATCTCTGCACATTGATTCGACTTTAATCGACCCAGAACCGCTCGCACGTCTTGCGGTACCTCTGGAGCAGGCATCAATAAGCTTTCCACGATCTGAGACGAAATATACGCATCTGCTGCCGCACTCTTGGAAGGATCAAAGCCATTTGCGAGTAATCGCTTCCACTCGCGTCGCTCATCGACATGAAGCTGACCGAGTAACGTGACAAATTCTTCCACCTCTAAGGCTTTCGGCAAAAAAGAAAGAGCCTCTGAAGCACCCCGAGTCGGCGCTTTCAGCCACTGACGAATCAAAGCAGCTGCCCCCTCGGGCGATCTTTTCATCGTAAATCGGAAGCGCTCGACGCCGACAAGTTGGCCAGAGCTTAAAGACGGTGTGGACGCAGAAGCAGCCACCTCCGGAGAAGCCGCCCCCATTCCCGTGGGCGTTGCTGCAAAATCACGCTGCTGTTCGGTCTGAGCTCGAGCATCCTCTCGGGCATTTTGCGCCTCAAGGACTGCAATCTTTCGAGCTTCCAACCGCTGATAAGCACGCATTCCAATAAAAACGGCCATCAGAAGAACGCTAGCCAAAGCCATCGACGCTACAACCACAGAAATAGGAACTTTAAACTCATTGAGCCAACGCCGAGTATCCCAAATATCTTCAACGGGGGCCTTGGGCTTCTCGGGTAACGCAAAAACCATCGTATCCAAAGTGACCTTCGGCTGAACTCCGGTCACGTATGCCAGAAAAGGATCAATGTTTGCTCGAACGATTTCACCGATCATTTTTTTTCGGTCCTCAGGGATTTCATTGTCCATGATCACCCGAGCATCAAGCCGCTCAATGAGAGTCAAAATATCCGGTGTTTCAGCTTCAGGCTCTGGTTCGGGCTTCGGCATTGGAAAATCAAGTTTCGAGATCGTCAGCCCGTCCGATGCCTGCGCTACCGATCTCGCTTTCTTTTCCACCTTTGGAACTTTCTTTACTGAGAGCTTCACTGAAACGATAAACTCGCGACCTGACATGGAAGGCCGAATTGCGGTAGAGATTCGATCTCGAATCTTCTCTTCTAGATTGACTGCATTCATTCCCTCTTCAGCCGAGGCCTGAAGCACTCCTCCCGCTAAAAAAGTGATGAGAAAAAAGAAGTTTAAGTGGCGCCTGATATTCACTGGACACCTCCGCTAGCAAGCTTTTCGACCTGCTTCTTCATATTGGCAATCTCCAGATTTTTAGGATCCAACTTCGACGCTGTCCTGTAGGCGTCGAGAGACATTTCGTATTTCTTCTGCATGAGGTAAATTCCACCCTCCAGCTCATAGGCTGCTGTCACGTAGGGTGCCTCCTTCTGAATTTCTTTCACCGCTTGCAGCGCATCTTCGGCGCGGCCCACTCGCGCCAGTCGTTGCACTTCAAAGAGTCGGTCCACGACTCGATTCATTTTTTGAGGATCCTCGTTATTCACTAGAGGAATCATTTCTAGCGAGAGGTTGATGTCCACATTGGTAGTGTCGGTAATGATGGCTCTTTGAGTAGTGAAGCCTGAAGATCGATATTCGACCGCAACAGGTCCCTTCTCACCAATCTTTTGGGCCAACTCGAGGGATGAGATCGTTAAAGGTGTGGATCCAATTTGTTTCAAATCTTTGCTACCAATAGGCGCAACCCAAACCTCAGCAACTCCAGATCCACTCTGAAAATTAATCTTTGCTGAGGAGCACGAGCAAAGCATCAGCATCGCCACTCCCGAGATCGCAGCAACAGATTTAGACAGCCCTAGTGAAAGCAAACGCATCGAGGACACACCCTTTCATGTGTCAGATCGACGCTTCAGGGGCGAATCTTGAAAAAATCGGGTAGTCCGCTGGCTTTAAGAGACAATCGTCATTTTCTTGACGAAGAAACCCGCACCCATTTCTCAGCTAGTTGCTTTTCCAGCCCATTCTCCGTGGGGTGGTAAAACTCACGGCCTTCGATTTCAGAGGGAAGATTTTGGTGAATGCGCCCGTAACCTTCTCCGTAGCCCTGCTCCTTCATGAGCCGAGTTACGGCGTTTCGTAAGTGCATGGGAACCGGAAGCGCACCTGTCTTCTGCACCTCTTCCATGGCCGCTCCAATGGCCTCATAAGAGGCGCGGCTTTTAGGAGCCAGCGCCAGGTAGGTTACCGCTTGAGCCAAAGGAATTCGTCCTTCGGGCATTCCGACAAAATCAACTGCGTCGCGAGCATCCATCGCTAATTGAAGCGCTCTCGGATCAGCGTTACCGATATCTTCTGAGGCGAAAATCACGAGCCTTCGCGCAATAAAAAGAGGGTCCTCTCCCCCCTCAATCATTCTGGCGAGATAATAAATTCCAGCTTGAGGGTCGTTATCGCGAAGACTTTTAATAAAAGCAGAGATGACGTTGTAGTGCTCTTCTCCTGATTTATCGTAGGAAATCGGTTGTCTCAGCGATCCAGAAGAACCCCCCAGAAAGCTTTTCACCTCTTCTAGACTCAGCGGTTTTGAAGAAGCCACCAGCGCTAGGCTTTCTAAGGCCGTTAGGGCGCGACGAGCATCGCCTTCCGAGCAGCGTGCAATAAATTCAAGCGATTCGGGTTCAAGTTGCAGTAGCCCGCCAAGCCCACGGTCAGAATCTTGGATGGCACGCTCAAGTAGTCGAACCAGCGCTTCATCTGAAAGTCTCTCTAAACGAATGACTCGAACTCGCGAAAGGAGCGCGGAGTTGAGCTCAAACGAGGGGTTTTCGGTTGTTGCTCCAATGAGAGTTAAAGCCCCCTCTTCGACATAAGGCAAAAGCGCATCTTGTTGAGATTTATTAAAACGATGGATTTCGTCGACAAATACCATCGTTTTTCGGCGGTAATGAGAAAGCTGCATGCGGGCTTCCTCACCTGTTTGTTTCAAATCTTTTGCGCCTGCGGTGACGGCACTCAGAACCACAAACCTCGACTGAGTCTTTGTCGCTAAAAGACGCCCAAAGCTTGTCTTTCCACAGCCCGGTGGTCCCCAAAGAATCAGTGACGGCACCCGATCAGCATCAATCCACTGGCGCAAGGGCTTACCCGGCCCCACCACGGCCTCATGACCGAGCCAATCCTCCAGTTCGCGAGGGCGCATCCGGTGGGCAAGGGGTGCCGAGTTGAGTTGATTGTCCTGACTAAATAAATCCATGGATTCACCCTCCCCAAATCCTCTTGGATTGCTTATCCTAAAACTCATGACCTTGAAAACCGTGGGTAACCGCATCGGCTTTGTTGTGAAGCACCATCATCAGCAGGCCGCTGACCTTGCACTTCGACTGGCTGAATTCGTTTTAAGCCAGGGCAAGGAGGCGAAAGTTCGCCAAGTCTACTTTGCTGACGAAAGCCGTCCCATGGTCGCGCGCCTTTTAAAAACCCCCGGTATTCCAAAAGCCAAAGTGAAAGTGGTTCCCAAAGCTCGGCTCGTCGACCACTGCGACCTGATTGTGGTTCTGGGTGGTGATGGAACGTTCCTCAGCATTGCGCGCCTGATGAAAAATCGAAGCGTTCCAGTTCTGGGCGTGAATATGGGTCAGCTGGGATTTCTCACCGAGATCAAAAAATCGGAAGCCGTCTATACATTGGGAGCCATCCTCGAAGGAGAAAAGCCCGAAATCAGCACCCGTTCGCTTCTGGAAGTGACCGTAAAACGAAAAGGCAAAGTTGTTTTCCAGGGCCCTGTCGTCAATGACGCGGTGATTTCGAAAGGCGCCATCGCTCGAATCATTGGAATTCAAGTGTGCATTAACGGAAAAGATGTCACGCGCATTCGCGCCGACGGTGTGATTGTGAGTACACCTACGGGCTCGACGGCCTACTCTCTGGCCGCTGGAGGACCAATCCTCGAACCTTCTCTGCCGGCTTTGGTGATTACGGCTATTTGTCCTCACTCGCTGACCCAACGTCCGCTGGTCATTAGCGATGACGCGACCGTGGAAATGTGTCTGCAGCACCGTCCCGGACATGTCCTGCTCACCCTGGATGGCCAGGATGTCGTGGATCTGAAAGAGGGAGATTTGGTTTCCATCCGGAAATACAAAAAGCATGATCTGAAAATCGTATCCTCACCCGATCGCGACTATTTTGGGCTACTTCGCGAAAAACTGAAATTCGGTCATCGCGATTAGCCTCAACCATCGCCCCTCTTGTCAGAAGCCAACGATTCTGTCATACCGTAAGTAAGCCGTAAGTTCCAACTGAAAGCAACCTGCGGAGACTGAATCATGCTAGAAACCCTGAAGATTAAAAATTTGGCCGTCATTGATCATGCGGAAATTGGCTTTAAAGGCGGCCTAAATATCCTTTCAGGCGAAACCGGGGCCGGAAAATCGATCATTATCGAGGCCATCTCGCTTCTTTTAGGAAGTCGGGCCTCAAGCTCGCTCATTCGTACCGGCTGCCCAGAGGCCGTCATCGAGGGAATCTTTGATCTCAGCGATCTACCCGAGATTCGGCAACGCTTATCGGAGCAAGGACTTCAAGAGTCGGACAATCACCAACTCCTCATCAAGAGGACGGTTCACCACGCAGGCAAACATCGAATTTCGATTAATGGTGAGCTGGCAACACTCAGCAATCTGCAATCGATCTGCGCTGGATTGGTTGATCTCTGCAGCCAGCATGAGCATCAGTCGCTTTTAAAGACCTCCACCCAACTCGATCTTCTCGATCGCTTTGGGAAGCTTACCGCCATGAGAAACGAGTACTCACAAGCTTTCTTTAAAACCCGAAGCCTTCACGCAGAGCTAGAACGTCTCTCGCAAAATGAGTCGGACCGAGTGAAGCGGCTTGATTTCTTACGATTCCAAATTGAGGAACTCCGGGCGGCAAACCTCAAGCCTGACGAGGAAGAGACGCTTCAGAGAGATAAAAATCTCCTACAATCAGCCCAAGCGAGAGCATTAAAAATCTCGCAACTACAGCACTTACTTGAAGACGGAGAGGACGGAAGCGCACTTCAGCTTCTTCAGCTTGCCATTCAGAAACTATCCGAGCTGAGCCAAATCGATGATCAAGCTCAACACCTTCAGGAATCTTTAGTCCGTGCCAAAATCGAAGTCGAAGATACCTCACATGCACTCAGCCGTTATGCTAAATCCATTGACTCCGACCCCGATCGTCTCGAGCAAGTTCAAGAGCGCCTAGCACTTCTCGCTAGCCTCAGACGTAAATACGGAGAGACGGTACCCGAAATGATTCAGACCCTCGCTCGGCTTGAGGCAGAATTCCAAGCCCTCAACGGAAGCGAGGAAAGAATTGCGCAGATTCAGTCGCAATTGGAGGCTGAGACCAAAACGCTGATCTCGGTAGCCATGAAGCTCTCTCAAGGGCGGGCAAGGAGTG
>JAGWZD010000142.1 GCA_018968995.1 Bdellovibrionales bacterium | reverse complement strand
CAGAAATGGACCCCTGGCTTGGCCTCGCGAAGCCCCACCGAAATCAACGATCGCATCACGGCGGCCCTCACCTACTCGGCCGAAACTACGGATGCGCTAGTTTCGCTCGGCCTAGATCCGCTTTTCGACGATACCGTGGTGGAATTTTGGGAGCGCGCTGACTTCTCGTCCTTCAATGCCGAACGACTCTCTCAAAGCCAAAACCCAAAAGAGCGGGTTTTTGCGAAAGCCGTGTTGAAGCTTGAGGCTGCCCGCAATCGCGTCATCGATGCGTGGAAGAAGTCTAAAAAAATCCGGTAGATTTTTCGCTCGCTTCATTTGAAAGAAAGCCCGCTCGCGCGGAGTGTGTCTTCATCGACATGTTCTGCGCGAGTGCGCTTTTTAGGCCCCCTTTGCGATTTTCGAAAGTGCGCTATGCTTATCCTTTATGGTGAAAGTTCGCGCGAACAATCAGGGGATCTCGAGCTTATTAATGGTGACCACGCTGCTCGCGGGGATGCTGATTGCGAGCGCCAAGTTTGCGACTTACCTTCCACTACTGAGCCAACAACGACAAGCAGTGCAGAGTCGCACGAACAACCAAGGTGCGTTACTCAGTGCTGTTGGCTACGCAAAGTACGCTGTTCAGAGGCAATGGTGCGTGGCCACTGACTGGCAACAGGATTTCGCCTCTTGCGCGACACCCGACCAAACCTTTCAATTCGCGAGAAGCCTTCCTCGATTGATTCTCAGGCCCACGGCCTCAAAAAATCTCTCTCTCTTCCTGCCCGGCAATCCAGATCCTAAGAACATTCCGTTGGGTTTTGTTGAGGGACGAATTTTGAAAGACGAAGTCACGCCATTGCACCCCCTTTATGCCCCCATTAAGCAGCTTCGGGATGACTCTCTGGGCGTGTATTTGCGAGTTCGGCGGATCAACAACGCCTTCCTGCCGTCGACTTCAAGTGAGATTCACTTAGAGTTTTACGCTTGCTCAATCACGGACCGCTCTGCCACCGGCACCGCGGCGTGCGGCAGTAAGCCGATCATGTTGCAGGAGGTCGTCAGCCTCTATTCAAGATCAGTCGACTCGTTCGCGTTGATTACTAATCGTGACCTGAACCTGGGAAATAACCTCTCCTCGAAGAATGCGCTACGTTTTCCAAAAATCACTTACACCGCCCCCAATGAGCTTTCCAGTTTTCCCGGGATTACCTTTAGGAGCCCGATTTTCACCAATGGGAGTGTGCATATTGAGCCGGCAAGCGGGGGCACCGGTCAAAAAGACTTTTGGCCCGTGACTTTCGCCTCACGAGTCACCTTGGGAGAGGGGTCGCTTTATTCGAATGGAAATCTCTTTCAGCCGGATGTTTCGCCGGATCTCGGGCTCGACTCTTTACGGACAACTGCTGTTCAGGGCGCTCTTTATGGAATCCTGGACGGGGTGAGCCTTCAATCGCGAGCCGACAAGGGGTTGACGTGTCTCTTCGATCGGAGTGTCTGCGCCAATTCCAGTTCCGATATCAATGAAGCCGCCGCCCGGATGGCGGCTTGCGTAAAAAAACGCGAGCTGGCGGGAAGCTTGAATAAAACAGACGACTCTCGATTGGTCGTGCGGTCTACTCAGACCAACGGCATCGATCTGTTTGAGTATGATCTGGGTCTGACCCTAAAAAATGAGTTCCGGGGTTCAGACTGGAGGGCGCCTAAACCAAATGCTCTATCTGGACTGGGCGTGTCCTTTTCTGGGATGCCTGCGGTGAAGCCCGACGAAAAAATACCGGCGGCCTTAGAGCTGAGCATCACTGTGGGAGACCGTCAGGCGACAGTTCTAGCCCCAAGAACGGGCGAGGTGACGATCGAGGTGCCACCACTCACCTTGCCCGAGCAAACAAGGCTTTCCAACTTGCCTAACGATATCTCCAATGCTGAGACAAGGCTGATCCAGTTACAGAACGATTTAAACCAACTCCAAATGAATGCCGGAAATGGAAATGGAAATGGAAACGATCCGAAAATAATCGCCAAACAACAGGAAATCACCGATCAAACGAATTTTATAAATGCCCTGAGAAGCGACAACGCTCGGCTCACCAACCTCAGTCAAAATCCTGTGAAACTAAAAATCCAATCAAGCGCTCCAAACTCAGGTAGAACGACCCACAGACTCAATTTCCAAATCACCGGAATAAAGGATAGCCTTGGACACCTCGCCTCTAATGGCCGTCCGATTTCGGTGAAGACCACAGCATGTGACTACGGCACGAAGCGAGAAACGTGTGAACAATTTCGACCCAGCGCCTCAGCAGCCGGTTATATAAACACAAACCTCGATAACGCTGGCCCTGGCCCGAACGCGAAGGACAACATCTTTACTTTCACCTATGATCCGATGAAGCAACGGTTTGCGCCCTCAGTAGAAGGGTCACGGCAAAACTCCGAGGGCTGGGCCCATTTTGCTAGCTCTGGAGCAGTTGGCCCTCCGACCGACTCGCCAGACCTGTCGCAAGATTTTGAAG
Source organism: Bdellovibrionales bacterium (assembly GCA_018968995.1). GTDB lineage: Bacteria > Bdellovibrionota > UBA1018 > UBA1018 > UBA1018 > CAIOHW01. The sequence goes on along the minus strand of JAGWZD010000142.1, from coordinate 3,254 downwards.
GAACCGATTGTGATAGCAAGCAAGCCCAAGCTCTCATGTCCGCTTTTGGTAACAGCAATCTGAGCGATGATTACTCAGCGTCTTCTCAAGTCTCTTGGGGGTTCACACAACGATATGCGCCGGGTTCGGAGTGGGTGATTCAAGATAAATTGACCGCGCCAGAGTGGGAAGTTGTCTCAATGGTTGATACGTGCATCATTGGGAAGGACAAAACCCTGGTCGCTGGATTTTATACCTGTAAAAATCTCGTGATTAAAAGAAACAGAACTCAGCGACTGCAAATCATCGGAACTTTCATCATCGATCAGCTCACTTTTGAGGACGCGGACAACGCCTACCGGAATGGAATTGACTGGATGAGCATTCATCATTCGGCCGCCCTCCCGAGGCTTCGGGATCTGATGAGGCCCACCGTTTTTAAAAAGATGGGGACGACTTTTGTGCCAGACCCAAACTTTGCTAACGCAACCTGCAATGATCCGAGGTTGAAAATGCCGAATGACCCCTCCTGGAATCCCACCGTGGGCCTTCAAACCTGGTCGAACAGCGTGAGGTGCTCGATCGCAAGCCTTCGTGGTCAAGCAGATCCGTTCACTTGGCCCGAGATCACTCCACTTTGTGGCCTATCCCCGGGTAGTAGCGCAACCTCATGTAAGTTAAGAGACCACCCAACCTTCCACCAGTTTGTAACCGTCAGCGTGAGGTCGACCCTATGACGTCCGATCAATCCGGGTTCAGCCTCCTTGAGGGACTTTTTAGTCTTTTAATTTTAAGCGTGGCGGCGGCGGCCTCGATAGGGCTTTCTCAGAGTATTGCCCAACAAATTACTTTTACTTCGAACAAAAATGATCAGACCCGGGTCTTAAATGACCTGATGCTTACTATTCAAAATGACCCCCAGAAGTTTATGACTAATTTTAAACCGAGTGCGGGTGATCGGATCGACGACAGCGTCTTACCACCAAATAATTTGCCGCTTGGATTTGGTCCAGGCATCATCACCAAAGCAACGAACTGCTACGGCAATGGGGAACCTAACTCGACGCCCCCACTCGCAAATCAATGCATCGGACGATTTGGCGTGGCGATTCAGCCCAACAAAGATTACCGAGGGCTTCTAGTCACGCAGGTTCGTGTTCGCCTGGATACCAACGGATCGGTTCAAGACTTTATTTTCACTACACCGGAGTTTTGAATGCTGACCAGTAAATATTCCAATACTCGCCACCCGCAGTACACCCAGGGCCTCACTCTGGTCGAGCTGGTGATCTCTCTCGGAATTACTGGCATCACGGTTCTTGCTGGGGGCGCGATGTGGAATGCCCACAATAAAAGCGCGGAAAAACTGAGTGCATTGATCGAAACAAACATTGAGGCCGCCATCGCTGAAAAAGTCTTGTTCAGCGATATTCGCGACTCGGAGGCCTCTTTTCACTTGCTCAGACTCGGCGATGACTCCAATTTGAATTTCTTTGACCTCGCCAATGATGTGGCGTGCCAGTGTCAAACCAATCTCACCTTAAATAAGCTCAGCAACTGTCCACTAAGCTCCTGGACACCGAGTTCAGGGTCAAAACAGCCCTGCGAGCGAACTTTAACCATGAGAGGCTCTCAATTAGGACAAGGCTCTTCTTGCACAATGGCAGAAACTGGCCCCTTTTTCTTACTCGTGGGTAGCGCGCCCCCCTATGGCAGCGCCTTCTTAATCAATCCGAGAGACTTTTATGACTTCACTCCCGTGACCATTAACGGATCCGGGACAATGACCTACCGCGGACTTGGGCGCATTGGCCCGAGCGGCAATCCAGCAATTGATCAGAGTTTGAATGTGCTTGAATCAAATCCTGTTAGCTTTTGGGGAAATAGTAGCGGCAAATTAGTGGCCCTCATGGTGGCCTTGCCCATGAGAGAGCACGGAACAAACGGTCAGCCCATCCCCACGACCTTCCCAAGGATGGCCTCATTTTTAGGAACGCCCAGCGGCACGATGCTCCAGAAGTTCAATAGGAACCTGGGGGTGACCCTGAACTTCACTAGCCCGTTAGACGCCAATGACCCGAATGTTACAAACCGTGTGTTTAATAGTGACGATGATTTTTTCCGCCGAATGCCCCTCGCCGGCGGCACGGCGCCTCGCGTTTTGGCCCGTCAATTAAAGCTCGTGAAGTATGAACTGACTCAGGACGGCGCTCCCCCAACCCTGACGGACCCTTGCCCAAAATACAATCTTGTGCGTTCTGAGTACGAATTAAGTTGCTCAGCACCAGTCAACGTTGTCCCAGGAGATAAAGATGGGGGCTGCTTTTCAACTAAAGTGGTCCTTGCCAAGGACGTCGAAGAGTTGCGGTTTTTTAGAAAAATTTCTGACTCTGCCTTTAGGTATATTGTCAAACTTCGCAAGAAGGCCCGATTGGGCTCGTAACAGCAACAACAAAAAGGAGAAAAAGCACGTATGAAGTCTACCAAAAAGTCCGTTCTAGTACTCGTTATAGGCGTCGGGTGGGGGCTAGCGTCCCCCCCCTGTTTTTCATCAGAAACCTCGGTAATCTCTGTTCCCTTAAGGGTCGGCGACTATAACAACACCGTATTGGATAACTTTGTGCCAGGGGATCAACCCAATAATGTGACTACTACAGTTCGTTGGAGAGCGGGCTGCTTTGGTACCAACCTTCGGAATGGCTCAAGACCCATTGCGCCAGACTCGACCTTGATCATGAAGTTAGCGCTCTCGGGGAACAGATCCCTCAACGTGGAATGCAATGCTAAGATCGTAACGGCTCAAGCAAAAGACTCTGGTAACTGCAATGTAGTCGAGGTCAAGGGTTTTACCGACGATGAAAAGTCTAAAATCTCAGCAAGCTACCTGGGCCAAGAGGCGCTCATTATTCTCCCTGATTTAGCAAAGGCCACGGTAGACCCCAAGACTGGCGCCTATCAACCTGAAAGCTCCTCGCAGATCACATTGAAATCCGTATCTTTCGAACAAAGGCTGGATCAGAAATACTCAAGAGAGTACGCTCCTCAAAATGGTGTGCTGAATTCCACTTGCCTTTCCTCAAATGGATCCTCACTCACCAGCGGCTCAGCCTGCATTACCTCGTCTGCGGATGCCTCTCAAATTTTCGTGAGATCCGACTTCCCAGGAATGGGCGGCACATGTCCCACTTACCTATGTGGCAATAAGGGTGTCGCGACCGGGTTTTGTGGAAGCTATTACTCACCACTCATGCTGTTTTTTGATGGCAAGCGCCCTG
>JAGWZD010000141.1 GCA_018968995.1 Bdellovibrionales bacterium | reverse complement strand
GACTCGATTCGGACTGCGGGGATCTTTCAGGTCATCATGGCGGGAGACAATATCTACGATACTAGCCAGTCTTATGGTCAGGTGTGGGGGCCCTGGCTAGATACCGGCTTTCAGTTTCCGGTAGTTGCCATTGGAAACCATACTCGTGGATACTCGGAAGAAGTGACGTTTTTTAGGACGCCCGGGGAATTTTATTCATGGACCAGCGCTGGCGCGAGGTTTCTTGTTTTAAACTCGGATCGTGAGGACTCAGCCGACAGTCAGGCACGTTGGCTCTCTGAGCAGCTAAAAAGTGCTCAGGAGAAAATTATTTTTCTTGTTTATCATCATCCCCCAGTCACCCTGACAGCGCGCCACAGTTGGACAGAAAAGCGGCGCTTTCACGAGGCGACACTTCCTGTAATTTTAGCAAATCGAAAGAAAATTTCGGCCATTTTAGTGGGGCACGACCACATCACCTCTTTGACCGAGTTTGGAGAGATTCCCGTGGTTGTTTCAGGCGCAGTTCACGAGTCGATACCCACTTCGCCCGTAAATTCGCTACAGCGTGGTTATCCAGTGTCGACGCGGTGGCTCTTCAGGGACGGTTTTTATTGGACTCGAATGGATGTTGATGGCTCGACTGGAAGTGTGGGGCTCAGTTTTGTTCGCTCAAATCCAGATGAAGTCAGTTGTACGGCCCGCATTCAGCCTCGGCCTATGGTCTTAAGCGAAAATTGTTACCAGTCCGGATTAACCGGTCCGTAGCGTGACGGGGTGGCGTTTTCGGATGCCGTCAAATATTCATCTTAAAATTGAGTAGAATGGCCCGTCTCGTCAAGTCTACGCTAAAAGCTCAATCGCAATGAGGAGCTAGAGAGATGATGCAAAATCAATGGCAAGCTTGGGTACACGTGAAATGGAAAGCTGGTGCACCAGAGACCGCCTGGGAAAACTGGTCGAAGAGTAATTGGGTAAAAGGAGTATGGTCGACGACAGGATCTTGGGATGCGATGCTTTGGGTTGATGCTCAGAGCTGGGATGAGCTCGAAAAGTTTGTTTGGAAAGAAGTGCGTGCTAATCCTTGGGTGGATCGCACTGAAACCACTTGGGCGAAAAAGTGGTGGGGTTCGAGCACGGCGAAAGCTTCTTAGGCGCTGGAAGCGATAGCCATGGCTGATTTACTGGTCAAGCTGTACGACTTGCCGGATATCGCACCCCTGGTGAAAGTGCTCGCGGCGCAGGGCGTGGTTATTCGCCGTGCCATGGCTTACGAAAAGCATCAGGTGCTCGCGTGGGTTCGTGAGTGTTTTGCGGAAGGCTGGGCCAGTGAGTGCGATGTGGCTTTTAGCAATCGCCCGATTTCGTGCTTTCTGGCCACTGAGCGGGGGAAGATCATCGGTTTTGCGTGCTACGAGAGCACCTCCCTGAATTTTTTTGGTCCAACGGGCGTTGCCGAAGAGAACCGGGGAAGGGGCGTCGGAAAAGCTTTATTACTCTCCTCGCTGCACGCGATGGCTGAAAAAGGGTACGGTTACGCCATTATTGGGCATGCGTCTGATCCTCAGTATTATGTGAAGGCCTTGGGCGCCATTCCCATCGAGGGTTCCAGCCCAGGAATCTATCGTGATTTTTTAAAGGAAAAGTAATTGAGGAAAAAGTTGCTTTTCATAGCGTTACTCGTTGTCTCGCACACTGCCTGGGCTTGGAGAGTCGAGACCCCAGAGCAGCTCTGTGAGAAGAGCCGGCAACCGCCTTGTCATGGTGATTGCTTAGATGGGTGGTTCAAGGAGTGCTTCTTTGATTCGCGTGGGCGTTCGCTAGCAAAGTGGCCAAAGAATGAAGATACGGTTTGCTTGGGGCTTCGCTCTTTGGAACAGTGCAAGCCTTGCAAGAACGAGTTCAAGTTAAAAAATGGGAAGCGTCTCAAGGACGTGGGCTGCCTGGAGTTCTATCGGACAATCCAAAAGAAGGATCAGAGCTGCAAGGGGTGTATCCAGAGGATCTTCACAGGAAGCTAGCTAAAAACCGTATTCTAGGGATCTTCACCAGGCATTTACTGCGTCACCCGCAACAGCTGCTGCCATCAAAGTCATCAGATCTCGCATGCCGAATCATCTCGACTCCTTCACGGAGCACAAACCAGCTGAGCATCAAAGCGGCAATCGAGTCCGACCACCACAAAAGTGGCGAGAGCTGGTAAACGAGGCTTCCGCAAAACAAGACTACAGAAAGTTTGATGCAGGCAAGAGAGCAGTCTGCATCACTCAGAACCGTCTTACTGTTCAGAGCGGTTCCAACCTTCTTTTTTGCCTTCCAGAGAAAAACCATGAAGCTCAAACTCGCCGCCGCAATGACTGCTCCTGGTAGCGTGGTTTCTGGGTGTTTGTGTTGAATCAGTTGAAGGATAGAGCCTGCTGCCGTAGTGATGGCCAGCAGTAGAAAAAGCATCCCTATGCCGAGAGTTGCCTGCCGCTCACGAGAGACGGAGACAGCTTTCAGGCGACCCCATTCGCCTCGGAACCGCCAAAGAACGAGAGCGGCTGAAAACACCTCAATGAAGCTGTCGGCGCCAAATCCAAAAAGCGCTACCGACTCGTCGGTGATTCCATAATAAATCGAAACCAGACCCTCGAGGGTATTATAGAGGATCGTGAACCAAGACAGGCGAATCGCCTGTCGCACCCATTTTTCCATGACTCCAATTAGGCCTGAGAGATTATTTTTTTGTGCTCGATGGTTCTCGCTCGGGTAGCGACGTACTCGCAGGAGCGCAGACTCCTAGACCATTCGGCTGGTCGTAGCACTGAAGCCCCTTAGCGCAAGATGAATTGGAGTAAAGTCCACTAAAGCAAATTTTTACGTTAAATTTTCCGTCGCAGAGGACAGCACCTGGAACCACAGCAGCGGAGTTATCGTTGCAGTCTAAGCCTCCTCCAGGAAATATGGTGTCTCCAATCTTGTTAAAGCAGAAGCTATCGAAGAACCCGTCTCCGTCAGAGTCTCTATTTCCGGCAGTGGCCTGGTTACAGTCTTCGTCCTTCCCGTTTACGTCGCAAACCTCGGTGTTGCCGGGCCAGCGACCAGCATCGTTATCGTCACAATCCTCACCACCAGAGGCTGCCGAGCCAAAGCCATCGCCATCTCGATCGATTTGGCCAGTGATGCAACGATTGCTGATCTCATCGCAGCTCGTTCCGGGGTTCGGGCAAACGGGTTTGGTATCTTTAACGCAGCCTCTTTTGTCGGCGCTGGGAGATCCAGGCTGACAAAGCTCTTTTCCGGTACAGAACCGACCGTCGTCACAGTCTTTATGAAAACGACAAACCGCTGCATGGACAGGCAGAGAGAGCAAAAGTCCTAGGAACACCACACCGAATTTTCTGTTTGTCATTTTCCGACCTCGTGGCCTCAGTTTATCGGCTAGCCTGGAGGAACACCCAGTTTTTTTTCAGGCGTCATTCGCTTTCGGCTCAAGATGTCAATTTCACGACAACCCTCTCCCGCTGATGCAGATGGATTTCGTACTCAAGGGCCCATCTTCGTAGTATCCAGGGCGCGATGAAGGTGTGGAAGACAATCGTTCTAGCGCTCATCGCGTTGCACGGGTTCTGTTCATGGCAAGCACAGGCTTCAGGCATTCGGAGCAGGCTTCCCTGGAGTGCCGGCTTCGAAGTTTTAGGGCGCGCCGTTCTGTATGGGTTTAGCTTGGAACGAAGCCTTTCTGATCGCTTCGCTCTGGGGCTGGCGTTCGCTCAAGCCGAGGCGCAGGCCTCTACTTCCGAGGCAAAGCCGCCAAGCACTGGTTTAATTCCGGTTTCTGCTTTTTGGTACCTCTCAGAGTCCCAAACTTCGTTCTTTTTGATCGGAGGATGGACCTGGATTCCGGGGTCATCTGGGGTGGGAGGGAGGAGAGCGATTCTCGGCACACTTCGTTATCCCACGGATCCATTCATGGCACACGGCGGCTTAGGTTGGGAGATTCGCCAGGAAAACGGATTTCTGTTTCGGGTTTTTGGGCTTGTGACGCGTTCAGCTTCAACGTCTCTTTCCATGGGCTTGAATCTAGGCTTCGCCTTTTAAAAGCGGAGAATGAGCTGGGCGTTCCCGCCCTCCCAAGAGCGGGGTGTTCCGTATTCGTCTAAATCGGCGTTGGCTTGTAGGCGAAGGGTGGAGCGTTTTTCGAAATAGAAGTCGTATCCAAGGGTAAAACGAAACTCGGTAGCCTTTCCACTGCTGGAATTTCGGAGAGTCTCCATGACTCCGAAGTTCCACCGATCCTCTCCACGAATGGAGGAAAACCCTGGCAGTGATAGCGACAGAATAGGTAAAAAATCTCTCGTATAAAAATGAGTTGAATCAATTCGCCACCATCGAAGAGCGACCATCATTCCTGTGGATAGATCCCAGTCGCTTCGTGGACCAGTCTGGTGGAAGGTGAATCGAATGTGAGAGATCCAGCGCTTCGTGGTCCAGTCTTCTGCTATCACAGGACTTGTGGGCTCAGAGGGAGTTCGAGATTCCCGCTTGTGATCAAACTGGGTTCTGAGGTTGAGTCTGAGTCTGCTGTGAAGCAGCTGGCTCAAAAAAAGGGAGCCAGAGCTCTTCTGATAGCTATGTACAAACTGTTCCGTGGGAAAAAGCCACCGTGTCTTTGTCTCCAGCCGAAGTGCGTATTGGAGAAATTCCTGCCTCCGCTGAGCTGGATCTGACCAAAGCCTACCCACCAGTCCACGCGCGTAGGGTAGGTCAGGCTCAAGAAAGTTGTCTGGAGAGTCGCTTCGCTTTAAGCGAGTGACGTCAACAAAGGTATTAAATATTCGGATTTCATGTCGATAGCTTGGTTTCAGCAGAAGAGCTATTCCGGTATCATTTTTTCTTTTCGAGAAATCAGGACTCCCATAGAGGCTGAGCCCCCACCAATCACTAGGCCACCCCACGAACTCAAAGATTTGTTGTCTGGATTGCTTCTCTAAATCTCGATCATCAAAAGCAGTGAATCTAAACTCAAGATGATCATTCATTTTCGAATGAATCTTGACTCGCGTATCCATTAGAAACTGGGTGGCGCTCAGGCTTCCAATACTGACATCAAGTACTTTTGGGCTAGAAATCCACTCGTACTGCCAGTTTTCCGGCTTCATGTAGCTTTGAATATCAGACTGATATTCCGAACCGATTTGATCTGGACCTTCGAAATCCGCGACTTCTTCTTCCGTCAGGCTTTCAAACTCCGGTAGGTCTTCCATTGCGAAGATACTGTTTCGACTAAAGAGACTGATGCACAAGATACAGAGGAAAACTAAACGCGAGATCCCGTGCCCCCTAAAAAGTGGAATCATTGTAGGGCTTTTATGTTTTTTTAGATGTTGCATCGCATTCGGTGCCTACTTATGCTCTTGCTTATGAAAAAAACGAACCTGTTTGTCGGTCTGTTAGCGCTAGGAGTCTTAGATCAGACGTGTGCCGCAGCTGATCGTGGAAACATGTTTGGAATATCAGAGACGGTTTCGGTCACCACCGATCCATCAGCTACCGCGGTCGGTCTAGATTTGATCTATAAGTGGAATTTCAGGTGGGTAGAGATTGGGCCGACACTAACTGGTACTTATCTGTCAGGTGGCGGAGTATCAGCGTGGGCGGCTCGAGGTGGCGCACAGTGTGATGTGAATTTTTTTAGGAATATGCAAGGTAATGAGTTTATTCCAGGTGTTCGGCTGCTCGGAGATTATGGATTCTCAGGGGGTTCTTCAGCAGGGACTTCAGATATTCATCCTGTTACTTATGGCGGTGATGTTTTTATGAAGTTTTTTATGTCATCTTC
>JAGWZD010000140.1 GCA_018968995.1 Bdellovibrionales bacterium | reverse complement strand
GCGTGGACGACATTTGTCTATCCACTCTCTTAAAAGTAAAAAAAGAAATATCGCGCCAAGAAACTGAGTGGATAAGCCCGTCACCAGGAGGTCCTGCAAAGACAAACCTTGAAATAAAAGAGAATCTTCCTTTCGAAGCCAGACTAGCGCCAAGAGCAAAAGCCGGACTGCATTTCGGGCCACTGATTTCTGAAAGACTGCGCCCAGAAAATAAATGGAGCCCAGATAACCCACGAACAAAAGACTTAAGTAAACGGAGTATCCCGTCTCTGGCGAGTTTCCGCAGAGCCAACTCAAACCGGCCAGCAGGAAATCCTCAAGTGGAGGATAGAAAAGGCCGTGTACGTACCCTAAGAAATTGGCATCTTGAAACTGATGGTAATAACCGCGCTGAAACCAAGATCCACTGGCTAAATGTCCGCCCAGGTCTATCTGGATTACATTGAGGTGATTCCAGATCAAGTTCAGCGCAAAGATTGCTGAAAACCCGAAAAGCCCAGCGCTAAGCCAATCCCCCAGAGAAAGCTGCTTAATCCTCACGCTGCTTTCTTTTCTAATTGAATAGAAGCTGGCTGAACACTCTGATCCAGAGAAACGGATTTCACCCACTCTTGATTGACATAGTAGGCTCTATAAAAAGCTCTCATTTGCCAAAACATCCGCCAGGCGTCGCGAAAAACACGAATCTTAGAACCCGCAACTTCATTCCAGTCCACAGGAATCTCTACCATACGGGCTTTAAGCAGGTGCAGCATCAGCACTAGTTGTGTATCCCAGGTCCAACGAGAGTCCAGAATTCGACTCAAAAGTGGCATTATCAGCGCGCGCTTAAAAAATTTACAGCCGCACTGAGAGTCATAAATAGGAAGCTGAAACGACATGCTGATGATCGTCGCAAAAACTCGACCAATGATATGCCTTCGGTGATCACGGCCAATTTTTCGACCCAGCATTTGGATACGAGAACCTAAAGTGGTGTCAACGCTATCCGAATGCGTTCTTAACCGCTCAAACACCTCCAGCGCAGAACGAGCCGAGGTTGCGCCATCAGCATCCAAAAAGCCGACGTAGCGTGCCTGACTCTGCTCAATGCCTGCTTGAATCGCCCCGCCTTTTCCTCGGTTCTCTTTTAAAACCAAATGCCGGATAGGAACCTGAGGATTCTCGGCACGCGCGCGGCTCAATAGAGCGGCGCTCTCCTGAACCTCTGCCTCTCGTGATCCGTCCTCTACGACGATCAATTCCCACGAAAACCCAGTTCGTGACCACACATGAAAGAGGTCCTCGAGGAACGGGCCAATTCGTTTTCCTTCATTGTAAGAGGGCACAACGATACTGAGGGTCATCTCCATGTACATTTCATCGGCCACTTCTGGGGCGTTCCTGAGGGGTTTGGACGTAATAATTGACAATGACCCCAGAAATCAAAGAAGTCATCCCGTCAAATAACTAACGCCCCCAGTGCTTAACGGAGCATTCTTGCCTGAATGGGGCTCTTCAAGGAGACTTGAATAAAAAGGACTTCATGGTCGCTTCTAGCTCATCAGATAGCCGCACTCCTCGCCTCGTATTTGTTGTCGAAGACAACCCCGAGTTGCAGTTGTATCTGTCTCAAATCTTAAAGAGGTGCGACTATTCGGTTCTCTGTTTTTCAAGTGCCGAAGAAGTCATCGAACATTTTACCAACAGCCCCAACATTCAGCCGCTGGCAGTACTCATTGACTTTCATCTTGCCGGAAAAATGAATGGCCATGAACTGGTGCGCCATCTCCGAGACCAGAGTAAAACCTCTGGGCTTGCCTTGATACTCCTGACGGCCCAGACCGACAAGTCAAGCATTGTGGATGGACTCAAAAACGGAGCTGATGACTACATTACAAAACCCTTTGAAACAGAAGTTTTGGTTGCTCGACTCGAGGCCTGCCTGCGAAGGGTACAGAGTCACCCTACTCCTGCAAAAGCACTGCGTGAGAAAATTTCAGGTGGCGGCATTGAAATTGACCCGGTTTCACATGAGGTGCGCTGTGGTGGCAGAGCGGTAGCGCTTACAGCGTTCGAATTTCAACTTCTTGGTGCACTGATGTCTCACCCCAATGAAGTGCTCTCTCGAGAGGATATTTTAATTCGTATCGTTGGAGCGAAACACTTGGTAACCGAAAGAACAATCGACGTCCACATTCGCGCTCTACGCTCTAAACTCGGCCAACACTCTCGAACCATTGAGACGATTCGTGGTTTTGGCTACAAATTCAACAGCGATTCTACCGACGCCTAAGTACTTTTACGCTCAAACCCTCAAATCGCTTCATGAGCACAACACTGTTTTTCACGGAATAAACCTGCCCTGAGTTCGGGAATACCTCTACGAATTCCGACTTTGAGTCTAGTGTCAGTCCTGGACCTAAAACCACGTCTTGCGCCTCCTCAGATCGATTCATGACAACTACAAGCTGAGTTCCTGGAATCTCTCGAGAAAAGACGAGAACTCTTCGACGATCATCAGAGGAGATCACATTAAAGTCACCGTCTCTTAAGGCAGGTTCTTTTAACCTCAACTGACCCAGAGACTTCGTGTACCTCAAGAGATCCTGATTCGACGCTAGACCGAGATCACTCCAAGGATACGGAGCTCGATTGTAAGGGTCATCTTCCCATCGATGATTCCACCACACTCCATCCGGAGCCAAACCTACCTCGTCTCCATAATAGAGAGTTGGGGCGCCGGGATAAGTCATCATAAACGCCAGTAGAACTCTTAGCTTTCGAAGAGCCACTCTAGAGTCCTCATTTTTGGTAATTTTCTTCAACAGAAACAGAATTCGATTCGTGTCATGCGAGCTCAACACATTCATCGCTGATCTCCAGGCCGGATCAGGAAATTGCTCCTGAATTCCCTTCAAGCGATTCATAAACTGGCTATCGGTGCTCGCACGAATAGTCCCAATTCTACTTTGATCATTACTATCGTTATCGCTAAACTGTCTATTGCCGTCGCATGAATGCCCCCTGCATTCATCAAACATCCAATCCAAAAGCGCCGATCGAAAAAGATAATTTGTCACCGAATCCCACTCATTGCCAAGTAACCAGACACTCGAATTCCCCCACCATTCACCTACGATCCATGCATCCTTATCAATCTTCTTCAGAGCGGAACGAAACTCTCTCCAAAATCCATTGCCTGGATCCACGATCTCTCCTGCATCAATCAGATCCACCGCATCAAGCCTCCATCCGTTGATGCCTAAAGAGGTCCAATGAGGAATCACTGATTTCTCGGCATTGCCGTAGAAGAAACTCCTGAGCTCAGGATGCCGAGTATTTAATCTCGGATGATTAAAAAACCCGTACCATGCCTCATAGGTTGTAGGAGCCTCGTGTGAAGTCTCAGATCTCACCCCGGGACACTGAACAAGGCCTTTTCTCTCCCAGTTCTCTGCCGCATACGAGAATGAAGGAAAAAAGAACCATGAACGCCATCGGGACTGCGCCGATTCACAGGCTCCCGACCCATCATTTGTTCCAGGCCCGCCAGTACTCATCAATTGCAGCTTGTCATTCCAACGCCCATAGAGATCAAAGTATGGGCTATCAGCCGAGACATGACTAAAGATACCCTCGGTAATCACCCGTATCCCTAGCTTCTTCGCCGAAGCCACTAGATCTAAAAAATCCTGCTGGGTTCCTAGCCTTGGGTCAATCTTCCAATAATTAGAAACATCGTATCGATGATTCGTTGGCGCCTCGAAAATCGGATTGAGGTAAAGTACTGAAGAACCCAAAGCTCGAATCTCTGGAAGTTTCTGCCGAATACCGCGCAGATCGCCTCCATAGAACGTATTATACGCTTGATCTCTGCACGAGCTTTCTTGAGTGCCACAAAGTGGTTGCGACCAGGATTTCTTCAAGGCTTTTTTGCCGTAGATGAAACCCGATCCAGTCTGCGGATCATTGGACGGGTCACCATTCCGATAACGATCTGGAAAAATTTGGTAAACAATCGCCCCTTTTGCCCACTCTGGAACACTAAAGTCACTTTGATAGACCACAACCTGAAATGCCTGACTAATCAACATTTCATCACTTGGACGACCCACTCCCCCGGGCGCGCGGAGCAAATCATCGTCGGCATAAAACGCCGTCTTTTTACGGTCTCGAATCTCAAAAATATAACTCAAAATATCGGTATGATTTTCGATCGGTAATGAATACTCCCAATACATGAAACCTGATTCGGCACCTTGGCTATTTAATAATGCCGATGGCTTCATTTCAAAATCACGCTCGCCTTCCTGATCACGAGCCGATTTCACTAAAAGACGAACACTATCGACGTCATTGATGCAGGTTCTTAAGCGAACTAAGACCGATCCCTGATCACTTCTCACTGAGCCGAAGGGATAGCGATACTCCGGCTGAAAAGTATTATGCAGAAGCCCGGCCCAAAAAATATTTTTGTCACCAATTTTTGCGCCTAAACAAGGGCCAATCACTTTTGCTGTGGCCACGCGCCCATCGTTTACTGACAAAATCACAGATCTTATTAGAAACAGCCCTAGAGTTAGGGCGGCTGCTAAGGAAACCAGCTTCCACGCACCTTTTTGCATGAATAACCTCAAATTTTTAGGTCACACCAAACCGAGAGGCCACTTTGTCAAAAAACAAAACCAAAAGAAGCGCTCCCAAAATCGAAACGAAATACGAGAAAAACATAATCCAAGATTTCTTAAACTCTAAAACCAAATCCCCATGAGCTACAGCTAGCATATGCGGAAAGGCATCAAAAAGGCGGACTGGACTGCCATCAGCGCGCTTTAGCTCAAGCAATGGAAAATAATTCAACTTGATTCGCAACAACACATCCTTATCACCCGGCACGCGAATTCTAAACTTACCCGGCTCTAATCGCCTGAACTCAAGTTTACCTTGATACTCAGCTGGATTGACGGACTCTGCAGAAGCCGCCCCTGGTTGCGAGCGAAGCACATTGAACTGATCTCCCGGCAGAAAAGTAAAGCTCGCCACCTTTCCATCTTTCTCGCAATTGCTGTACACTCTCTTAATGTAGTCGGACATCGAACCCTTGCGGTTATCATCGAAGCCAACCAGGGATTTGAAATCAGCGACCTCGATGACATGATTGGTGTTCGTCATTGCAGGAACCGGAAGCGTCTTGGGCTCGATCCAGTAGTTCGAGTAACGAGTCCCTAAAACTGAGAACTCCCCCATCCTCTTGAGACGGTACTGATTGGTCTCACCACGAGACGCTATCTCTCGGTAACAATCTCGTCGTTCGGGTCTCAGATAGCGCATCGCCTGATCGGATTCCATCATGAGGCCTCTGACGTTATAGTCTCGAAAAAAATGATCCATGATGCACTTCTGGTTTCCACAACTGTAACCCCAGTAATAAAAGTGATCTAACACCACAGGAGCGGACAATAGCGTTGCTAGATAAGAGCTAAGCACTAGGTTGTTTCTTGAGCTTTCCCAGTAAAGCCCCTTTACAGAGCTGATCTCTGGATCATAAACCTGCAGTAAAGAGTCGATCCCAAAGTCAGCTGACCTTTGGTCCCCAATGATCCAATACCGACCATACTCAGGAAAGCGAGTGGGACCCATCTTTTCAAAACTGGCATTCACGGAGCGGAAAGGCCAGGAGTCGCGAACTGGAGAAAATAGCGAGAAATGCCGGTTGCCGAGAAACACTGCCAAAATCACGGCACAAATAAATGACCACTTTCGATACCGTGACCATCTAAAAAATGCGCCAGAATCTAGTTCAGCGATCACTCCTAAGATCACCAAATAAAGCGCAAACACTCCGAAGCGAT
>JAGWZD010000139.1 GCA_018968995.1 Bdellovibrionales bacterium | reverse complement strand
CGATGCTTTCGGAATTCGAAAAGCGCTTCTGGTCAACCGAAACTCTTACGCCTGTCGTTCAGAAAACGGAACCGTTCCGGCGGCACGTGGATGCTGTTTAGGTGATGGAGACGGCGACGGCCATTATAGAACTTGTTCGCCTCCAGAAAATTAAGGAATGCTTCGTGCCGAAATTCTTTTCGAAGACCAAAATCTTTTGGTCTTTTCTAAGCCACCAGGAATGCCGTCCACAATTCATCGAGGTCAGATTTCTGGTACTGCGGTCCATCAAGCTCTAGAGCATCTCGACTCTCTTGGCTCGCTCGGGAATGGCGAAGCAGGATTACTCCACCGACTCGACACAGCGACCAGCGGGGTTTTGGCTTTTGCTAAAACCGAAGCGGCCTACTTGCACTACCGCGGAGTCTGGAAAACCGAGGTTCGGAAAATTTACCGCGCGATTTGCCCTGCTGGGCACTCGGCTCAGGGTATCTCACAGGTTTCGAGCCTTCCGGCGGATATCCACCTTGAAATCGCCCATGATGCGAAATCCGCAAAGCGAATGCGGGTGTTGGATCCCAGCCTTGAGCTACCGATGAAGGAACAGCTCCGACGCTGCCGGGCAAAACCTCGCCCGGCCCACACCCGAATTCTCAGCATAAAAACTTGTACACTCGGCCAGAGGGATCTCGAGCTCGAGATCTTCACTGGAGTCATGCACCAAATTCGCGTCCATCTCGCGCATTTTGGAATGCCGATCGCCGGAGATCGCTTGTACCATGGGGCCGAATCGTCTCGACTTTGGCTTCACGCGTGGAGGCTTTGGATCGGGGGACGCTGGATTGAGGCCCCCATTCCTAGCGAATGGCCCACCTAAAAAAACAGGGGCCGGAAACTTTGTGGCTCCTGAGGGAACCACAGTGTCTCCCGCCCCTGGGCTGGGTGGTACTACTTGCCTGAACCTTCGATCGCCGTGGACACCCTAGGGGAGGTGCGTTCCTTGAATCGAAGACTCAGGCGGCAACTCCTTAGCCTTTGCGGCAGGATAAGGAGTTGAATTCTGTCTTCAGCTGCAGCCCATGCTATTGCCGCAGTTCAAGCACTTGTAGCAGGCGCCATTACGAACGGTGGTGTGACCACAGCTATCGCAAGGGGGCGCATCCCCCATCATTTCCGCCAGATGGCCGGAAAGATTCGTCTCTGCCCCGGAAGCAGAAACTGCTGGAGCGAGAGGACTGAGTGCTGCGGAACCTCCTGTGTTTCTTCCGTAGACTGCGTCTGCAGTGGACTTCGAGGCATTGCCCTCTCCTGCAATATCCACCGGAGCCACCTGCGGCTTGACTTGAACGAAGTCCGTGCGGCCGAGGTACTCCATGCCGAGAACGCGGAAGATGTAATCCACAATCGAAGTCGCCATCTTCACGTTGGCGTGTCCAGTAACAGGCCCTGAGGGCTCGAAACGGGTGAAAGTGAACTTATCCACAAACTCTTTCAGCGGAACCCCGTACTGAAGCCCTAGAGACACAGAGATCGCAAAGCAGTTCATCATCGCACGATAGGCTGCACCCTCTTTATGCATGTCGATGAAAATCTCGCCCAACGCGCCGTCATCGTACTCTCCAGTGCGAATGTAGACCTTATGACCCGCGACATTGGCTTCTTGAGTAAATCCGCGACGCTTCGACGGAAGCTTGCGACGCTCGGGTGCACCAGGCACCACCACCGTCTTCACTTCGACTTTGGTCTCTTCAGCCTTTTCCTCTTTCTTATCGGACTTCGTTGAAAGTGGCTGCGAGAGTTTGCAACCATCGCGGTACAAGGCCACCGCTTTCAGACCCAGCTTCCATCCCTGGTAATAGATGTCTTCGATCTCTTCCACGGTGGTCTCATTCGGCAGATTCACCGTCTTTGAAATCGCGCCGGAAAGGAATGGCTGTGTTGCCGCCATCATCCGAACATGACCCATCGGAGCAATGTAACGAACCCCTTTTGAACCGCACTTGTTGGCGCAATCAAAGACGGGCAAATGCTCGCTCTTCAAGTGCGGGGCGCCTTCAACGGTCATTGTCCCGCAGATAGCCTCATTGGCCTCGCTAATCTGCTGCTGAGTCAAACCCGCCCAAGAAAGAAGATTAAAGGTCGGTTTATTGTACTCTCCCTCTGCTATACCGAGGCGCTTTAAGGTTTCTTCGCCAATGCCCCACTTCGTGAAGGCGCTCGAAAGCTCGAAAGTCCCAGGCAGAGCCTTTTCGATCTTTTCGATTTCGGCTGGATTCAGCCCTTTTTGGAGCAATAACTCACGATTGACATGCGGAGCGCCCTCGAGCGACAGCTTTCCAAGTACGTAATCAATGATGTCTTTGGTTTGCTTTTCGCTATAGCCCAGATTTTTCAGAGCCATGGGCACAGAGTTATTCACGATTTTGAAATAGCCGCCCCCGGCTAGTTTCTTGAATTTCACCAATGCAAAATCGGGCTCAATCCCAGTGGTGTCACAATCCATCAGCAGACCAATCGTCCCGGTCGGAGCGAGCACCGTGACCTGAGAATTGCGGAACCCAAACTTTTCGCCCAACGAAACCGCAGAATCCCAGTCCTGCTTTGCTGCCTCGAGCAACTCCTTAGGCGCGAAACCGCTTGGAATCTTGTACGCCGCTTCCCGATGTTTACGGATGACTTTGAGCATGGGGTCGCGGTTCGCCGCGTAGCCATCAAAAGCTCCCATGATTGCTGCCTCTTCAGCGCTGACGGCATAGGCATGTCCACACATGATCGCCGTTAGCGCCGCCGCCCACGCACGGCCTTCTTCACTGTCATAAGGAGTACCCTTGAGCATCAGCATGGTGCCGAGATTGGCATAGCCGAGTCCGAGCGGGCGGTACTTATGAGAATTCTCTGCAATCTGCTGGGTGGGATAGCTCGACATTCCGACGAGAATCTCTTGCGCTACAATAAACACACGGCAAGCATGACGATATCCTTCGATATCAAAGCTTCCGTCTTCCTTCATGAACTTCACCAAGTTTAACGAAGCCAGATTACAAGCGCTATCATTGAGGAACATGTACTCTGAGCACGGATTCGAAGCGTAAATTCGATCGGTGTTCGAGCAGGTATGCCACTCATTAATCGTCGAATCGTATTGAAGACCTGGATCAGCACAGGCCCATGCCGCTTCGGCAATCATTCTCCACAGAGAACGCGCCTCATAAGTATTGACCACATCCCCTGTAGTGCGAGCTCGCGTATTCCACTTCTTCCCTTCTTCCACTGCACGCATGAACTCATCAGAAACACGAACTGAGTTATTGGAATTCTGACCCGAAACCGTGCGGTAGGCTTCGCCATTAAAGTCTGAAGAATAGCCCGCTGCGATCAGGGCAGCGACTTTCTTCTCTTCACGGCTCTTCCAAGTCACAAAATCAACGATCTCGGGGTGATCGACGTCTAAACACACCATCTTCGCTGCACGTCGCGTGGTACCACCCGACTTTGTTGAGCCTGCACCACGGTCCAAAACTTCTAAAAAGCTCATGAGTCCAGATGAGGTTCCACCGCCTGCTAATTTTTCCGTGGGCCCACGAATATTCGAAAAATTGGTTCCAGTGCCTGATCCGTACTTAAAGAGCCGCGCCTCGTTCTTGGCGAGCTGAAAGATCGACATCAAATCGTCGTCAACCGACTGAATGAAGCAAGCAGAACACTGAGGATGAGAATACGCGTCTTTCGTCTCTACCACTCGCATGGAGCGCGAATCCCAGTAAAAATTCCCTCCAGAGCCTTCTATCCCGTACTCGTGATACAGACCGCAGTTAAACCAAACCGGAGAGTTGAATGCACCCATCTGTCGAATCAGCATGTAACTGAGTTCGTCTTCAAACGCCTGAGCGTCCGAGTGAGCGAAATAACCGGCCTTCTCACCTTCGGTTCGAATGGTGCGAGCCAGGCGGCGTACTACTTGACGAACAGAGGTTTCATGGTCCGTGCCTGGAACTCCGGCCTTTCGAAAATATTTAGATACCAGGATGTCTACAGCCAACTGAGACCAACCAGCTGGCACCTCCACATCCTTCATTTCAAAAACGGTGCGGCCATCGGTGTCTTTAATTTTTGAAGAAGCCTTACGATAATCCACGCCGTCGAGCGGGTTCGCGCCTGGCTTGGTAAAGCGGCGAGGAATCATCACGGTGTCCTGGTGGGCCACCGAAACCCCGCGGGTTTTCAGAAGTGGATTTGGTTTCTTTGCTAGAGTGCTGCTGGATGAAATGTTTGCGCCCTTGTTTCCGATGATCGTCTTGTCCATGGAAATGCCTTCCCTTGATTCCTTGATTTTTCCCCTCCCCCGATCGCTCCGTCCTGGCTCGAATCCGAGGTCACACCATCCATCGTCCTGATAGATCTACGTTGGGCCTATTTTCGGATTCTGTCAAAGGACACCACTACAGATTGTGGTACCCCTTATAGCCCCCCACAAGGAATGGTTATTGAGAGGTGCGTTAACCCATCGAAGCGGATTGAGAAATTCGCTTCACGGGCCCCTTAGGGCCATTCCCCTGGGACGGCGCGATAGACCTATGCCACAGGGTGGCAAAAGCCCTCGGCGGGAGGCTGGGGGGCCGGCGGAGGGCCCTAGTAGGGCAATCCCAGGCTGATCAGGAAGGCATTCATATTCACCCCTTGGGTATTGCCCCCAAGAGATGCCGAGTGATTTGTAAAAGCGCTTCTCACGCGCAAAAGACGGCCACCGCCGCCTCCAAAGCGCAGATCGACTCCGGCCCCGACTTCATAGCCAAAACTGAGCGATTGCGTATAAGCGTTCGAGAGTTTCATCGTGTACCAACCGGCAATTCCCGAGGCCCCAATAAACGGCTGCATTCGGGCATCACGAAACGGATACAAGTAAAACCCTGGCAAAAACGAGGCCCCATACATCGTGTAGGCATCGGCTGCAGTCGGAGCAGTGATCGGCGATGTGCCGCTGGCATACTCAAATTGCGCAGCCGCGTGCACGCGAATCAGATTGCGACGATTTTCAGCACGAAAAAGAAGCAAATAGGCTTTCGAGCCTTGAAGGTTCCCCGCTGTTCCAGAAACAACGTTCGGTCCGTTGAAAATTTTGTACCCCAGCTCCAGGGCTGGCGCCGCAGGAGAACCACCCCCCAGGTCTCCTGCATGGGCCTGCGCGGCCGCTAAAAACCCTATGAACACGATCTTCAAACCCCGCGAGATTCCCATATCTGTTGAATCGGCAGTTTTGATGGAAAACTATAGTCGAGGCCTAAGAAGTAGACTCGCTTCTGCTGCTAAACACCAAAGGGAGAGTCACTATAGAAATTCCGTCTTGAAGAGCAAACTGTTCTCGCCGAATCGTGTTTTGTACGACATCCAAAACAGGAAGCACTGCTGCCAAAGAGTCCCCTTCTCTTGCCCGAAGCGAATGAGTCAGAAGCTTCACGCTCGAAACCAAGCCACTTTTAGCTACAGTAAACCGAAAGCTCACCATGCCGTCGAGCTCAAAACCACCGCCTTGAATCACCTCATCCACCGAGTGCAGGATACGCTTCAGCGCGGATTTCAGATCTCTCTCTCGAAGCGGACCTTCAATATAGGGACGCGGGTTCACAAACCATCCATGAATGACTAGGCGCCCTTCTCGAACATCATGAGCGCCACTGACCCGCCTCACGCCATGAGGAATTCGTGGGTCAAAAACAACGAGCCGATTCATCTCAGGAGCGATCGACTCCAGAATATCGCCTTGCTCCATTCCCCCACTGAGATCTGCCTTCCTCCAAAAATCCAAAACCTCATCTCGAAGTAGCACTGTCTCGCCTCCAGTAAACTTGCGCTTGTTCCAGTTCGTGAGCGAGAAAACAAAAGACCAAGGGCCGTGAGGCAAATCTCCATGAAGGCTCTGCTCAGCGCCATCTAG
>JAGWZD010000138.1 GCA_018968995.1 Bdellovibrionales bacterium | reverse complement strand
CTCCGAAAACTTGAGAGCACAGATCCGATCGACGGGTGAGGCTGAAAAAAATGCCAACAATGGTATATCGCTGGTTCAGGTTGCCGAAGGCGGACTTTCTGAAGTGGGAAATATTTTGGTTCGTTTACGTGAACTGTCGATCCAAGCCGCTTCGGATACCATCGGCGATAAAGAACGAGGTTTTATCAACCAAGAGGTCCAAAGCCTGACTGCAGAGGTGGATCGAATCGCGAATGTTACCACCTTTAACGGAACGCCTCTGCTGAATGGCCAAGGAAAGTCTCAGCTTGAGCTCCAGGTAGGAATTCGTAGCGATGAGCACGATCGAATCGGATTTAATGTCTCTGAAAATGATGTGAGAGCGGATGCGCTAGGAATTAGTGGCGTGAAATCAGAAACAATCGATGATGCCCGATCTTCCATCGATGCAGTAGACTCCGCCTTGAACCGAGTCAGTGAAACTCGCGCTCGCCTGGGTGCAATGCAGAACAAATTGCACTCCACGGCGAACAATCTCACTATCGGAAAAGAGAATCTGATGGCGGCTCGGTCTCGAATTTCTGATACGGACATTGCTGAAGAAACTTCAAATTTGGTGAGAGAGAATATTCTTCAGCAAGCAGGAATCGCAGTCTTGGCGCAGGCTAATCAGAATCCGATGTCTGCGCTAAAGCTTCTTTGATTTTGCTTCTGCTTGATTTTGAAGTGAGTGAGATCACCCGGTGGTTCAACTGAACCCCGGCTCCATACAGCCTGCTTCCTTCCGGTGTGCCGAGCACTGGAAGGAAGCTTTTATGCTGCCTTTTTAATAGAATCTTGGTTTTCCACTCGCTCTTTTGCTGCCAAAAATTCGAGTGCCGCGATACGATCCTGCACTGCCGGATGTGAGGTGTTTTCCTGCGTTAGTCCAACAGAGGAACTTGCGGTGAGTCTGGAGTTCCAGGTATCGATTCGTTTCAGGGCAGAGATCAGACTGGCCGCGCTCGCTCCGAGGCCCACTACACTGTAACGATCTGCTTCGAGTTCCTGTTTCTGTAACTGTCGCTGCAACTTTCGGAAGGAAAAGACTACTAGTCCGATTGAAGCCGCCATCGTCAAAAGAGGAAGGGCGCTGCCTATAGACTGCGAGCGAAAGAAAATATTGAGTGCCATCGAGAGAGCCAGTGAAGAGAAGACTGTCAGGCTACAGATCCATGCCAGCCGAAATCGCTGAGATAGATGATGGAGCTTCATGTGAGCCACCTCATGTTTCACGACGGCCTCGAACTCTAATTGTTGTTCGGGCGATTCAAGTTCGGCGAGGAGCGCAGGCGTAAACCACAGAACAGGTCTCAGGGGACCAGTAAAAGTAGGGAATCCGGTGACCCAGGCGTTGGCAGAGCGGACGGAGTCTATTGAAATTCTTCGAAATTCAGGAGCTTGAACACCACTTTCCAAGAAGATTTTTTCAAGCACCGCGATAACTTTTGCGTCTGAAAGGGGTTCAGATGGCACCATTCGTTTGAGAAACCAGGACGAAAACGCGAAATTAGATCCCATAGCTAGGGTAAAGCCCGTCAGAGCCCCCAAGCCAATCACAGCAATAGCGGCGGATCCATTGAGTCGAAAAGCGGCAACGGCCACGGCGGATGAAAAAACGGTTCCGAAGAGAATGCCCATATACAGGGCTGTTCCGGCGAGTGCCCAGAAAAAAGTTGAAGGGGGGCTTCGGTATGAATCGGGGTTGGATTGGCGCTCATCACTGCCAGGGAGAATCTCGCGCTCCAGTCGGTACTGTAACGAGCGCTGAAAGATCAGAGCGAAAAGCACGATAAAAAGTCCGGCGACTGAGGCCGACGAGCTCTCCTGCCTTACTGGAGTTGTCACTAAAAAGACAAAGAGTTGCAGTAACGTAGACAGAAGTCCGGCAATCCGAATTCTAAGCGTATGATCAGCAATTGTCTCTTCGGTCGACTCGCTCTCCTCAGAGCCCTTGGTATCCAGCCCGCCTCTAAAGTATTCCGACCAGAGCGCAAACATCACGACGGGAATAGCTGAAGCGATAAGAAGTCCGAGAATAGGTTTTAGTTCCATGTAAACCCTCGACAGAGTTTTGACACCTGGCCTGACGGATTGTCGTGCGAGGCACCTACTCTATTGAGGGATCGGAGTTTCGCTAAAAAGACCTTAGTTTGAGCGAGGGTAGCAGTCCCAGATGTGGATTCGTTTTGCAGGAGTGTCGTGGCTTTTGCCAGCAAGTATGCCGATTTTCGAACAAATGGAGTCTGGAAACTGTGGCTCTTGAAGGTAACGGTCGTCATGAACAAAAATAGCCCGTCGGTGCAGTTGAGGCCAAAGTCCCGCGCCCCGATCAAAAAGTGACTCTGCGGCCAAAGGCCATTCACGACTCTCGGCCGTTGTTCGAGGGGCCAGGGTAACGATTCGATGGGGCCAAAGTGAAAATGCCGCCTGTGAGGCTGTCTGATAGCGGGCCCCGATCACTGCAATGTCCTGAGGCACCTGCTTTGCGGCGAGAAATTCCGGAAGCCCATCCCAACTCTTTAAGTCATTTGATAGATCCCAAAGTGGATTTGCAGGTCTTCCTGTCCACCAAGACTGTAAAGTTGAAGTAGCAGGGAAGTGGGAGAAGATTGTAAAAATCACGAGCAAACACAGCGCAAAAAAAGAGTGTAGTCTCGCTAGTGTGTGGTTTCTGCTGGATTCAAGCGCAGCTGCTAAACCTAGAGGAAGCCAAGCCACAATGGCCCAGTGGGGCTTGAAACTCGAAAACGCGGGTTGCACCAAAAAAACCAGAGCCGGAAAAAACCAAATGAAGAGATATTTTTGAGCGATGCTTTTTCGTTTCCACTGGGTGACGATTGAAAAGCCGAAAACAATTCCGAAGTAAATGAGAAATGGCCCTGCAATTAGAAGCTGGGTTGCCCAGAACTTTCCATAACGAAGTAGTTCTAGTGCTGCGCCCGAGTGCCGAGCCTGAAACTGGTATAATATTGCAGCCCATTCATTCTTAGAATTCCAGTAGACAATTGGGATGAGGCCCAAAATGGAGCCTAAAAAAACCGCCGAGATCGGGGCTAGCTTTTTTTTGCTAAAAGCCAGGATTGAAAAAGTGGCAGAGGCACAAAAAAGAACAGCCGAAAACTTTGATAAAATGCCCAGTGTGCAGCTGATTGCTAGAAGTGCAAGGTCGCGGTATCGAATGGAGTCTTTTTGTAGGATCCTCCAACAAGAGTAAAAACAGAGCATCCAACCAAAAATCAGCGGGTGATCTGGAACCATCATCCAGCACATGGCGACCAGACCCGGAATGAGAAATAAGACTAGCTGGAATGAGTTGAAGGGATGTCGTTTGTCATGGTTCTGATTTAACCAAGAGACTCCCAAAGCTAGCGTGCCAGTAAACAGGAGGAGTCCTGGGACTCGCACCAAAAACTCTCGTGCAAGAGGGATCCATCCGAGCAACCGATCTGAAGCAGCAATAACCCAAGCCACCATGGGTGGGTGATAGACATACCCCCATGCCGGACTTTTAGAGAGAACCCAATAATACGCCTCATCGTCGCTGATTCCTAGAGTTGCGGCTTGGAACAGTCCATACAAGACTGCAACCACGAAGATCCAATAACCAGAGCCTTGCTTGAATAGAGTCGATCTAAAATTCATGCTTCTAGGAATTGCTCTGCGACCGACTCTTTGGAGGTGCTCGTTCGATGGCTACATCAGGCATGCGGTACTCAATCATGGTTCGAATACCGGGCTCAAAAGTCTTCCAATACCCCTCGGCACGGTCTGGGTTGGCTGAAGGCAGCTCAAGGGTCAGAGTAGGAATTCCCATCTCTTGTCCGGCATAATTGCCTAATGATCCCGGAAAAAAACCACCCGGTGTGGCCTTGAGCGCACGTTTTAGCTTTAAGCATTCTTCGATATAGTCCTTTGGAAAACGAGCCAATGTAAGAGTGCTTGGACCATCATAGTCCATGAAATTCAGTGGCGCATGTATCGAGAGGACTTTTTGAGGCTTGTAAGTTTTCAGAAGCTCTTCCTGAAAAAGGGTTTCAGGCTCAGAGGAAGGCGCGTGTCCTGGAAATCGCCTGGCATTAGAACCAAATTTTGTCCTCCAAAGTTTCAATGCTTGGGAATGCCAATCTCGAGTCGGTAAATTTCGATTTACGTCCACTTTGTGAGCATTAGTTCGAGTTCTTGTTTTTCTAAAAAAACCATCAGGGTTTACCATTGGCGCGATTACCACGCGAGTGGCTCCGTTACGCAGAAAGGCCTCGTTTTCTTTTAGATAGTGAGCAAGCTTCAGTGCGATATACAAAGGGGTATTTTCGTCGCCATGAACCATGCTTATGACAAGAGTCGTATTATTTGCGCTCGACTCACCAAGCTCTACGATTGGCAGCGGCTTTCCAAGAACCGATCGACCCATGATTTTCCATGGAATTTTGGCACAGGGATCGATCGACCATCGGAGCTTTTTGATCTCACTCTTGAGCTGCGAGCACCACTCTTCAATCGACCAGGGCGCATGAATGGGATCGCGTGTTGGCCGAGAATCAACGGGTTCTTGAGTTGCAGTGGCTTTCGACTCCAGAGAGGCCAGGCTCATGATCAGGGCGATAGCCAAATTGATGAGAAGCCGAATCAATGCGTTTTTCATGAGGTAATACTAGCAGACGACTTGCGTCGCCACCTGCGAAGTAGATAGATGAAAGCAATCACAACAATAACCGTAATAATGCCACTTTGAGTGTTTTTGATTCGATTGATAACCCGGTCGATGTGATCACCAAAGTGATACACGACCCAGACAATCGTTGGCACACTCACCAGTGCAGCTAGGCCATCAAAGGCAAAAAAAACACGAAAAGGTAAGTGAAGTACTCCGGCAGAAAAAAAGATCGGTGCACGCAGTCCAGGTAAAAATCGTCCCGCAAAGATAAATTTATTGCCGTGCTTTTTAAATTTCGCCCTCACAGCATCCATCCGTTCCTCGGGGAGGGCTTTTCTGAAAAACCATTTCTTGGTTAAAGTTCGTCCATATTTTGCCCCTAGCCAGAAGACGGCTGAGTCCCCAATCATGACACCGAGAAAGCAAACAGCGATCATGACCCACACGTTGCAGAGTCCGTAGTAAGAAAGTAGACCCCCCACAATGAGCGTGATGTCTTCGGGAATGGGAACTCCCAGTCCGCAAGCAAGTAAGATGGCAAAGACGATCAGGTAAGGTACCGGACCATAAAAGTTCAGCAGAAAATCAACGAGTGCGTCCATTTTTAGACTTATTTCCGAGTGGGTGAGCTTCCCGATATTCATCCAGAAGTGTTCCCAAATCAACATGGGTATAGCGTTGAGTGGTGGATAATCGGGAGTGTCCCAAAAGTTCTTGTATAGTGCGAAGATCCGCTCCGGCCGCTAGGAGGTGAGTCGCGAAACTATGCCTGAGGCCGTGGGGGGAGAGGCTTTTAGTGGTGGCCATGCGCACCAGATTACGAGCGAGTATTCGAGCGACGCTGCGCGTAGTCAGGCGCGAACCGCGAAAGTTCAAAAAAAGAGCTCTCTGTTCGTCCTCTCTGCCTGCATCACTCAGGTATTCCTGGACCGCCAGAATGGCGGGTTTGCCCAGAGGGACCTGCCGCTCCTTAGAGCCTTTTCCCAAGACTCTGACCCATCCTGAGTCCAGGTCCAGATCTTCCAGATTGAGTGCGACCGCCTCGCTGACGCGAAGACCGGCGCCATAAAGCACTTCAAAAAGAGCACGGTCTCTACGACCGAGTCGTGTCGAAGAATCTGGGGAATGCACCAGTTGTAAGACTTCATCGACCTTAAAAAATTTTGGCAAAGGGCGTCTGACCTTAGGTGTTGGCACCAGAGAGCCGATGTCGCGCTTTAGAAGCCCTTTCTGCCGAGCAAATCGTAGAAAACCGCG
>JAGWZD010000137.1 GCA_018968995.1 Bdellovibrionales bacterium | reverse complement strand
TCGACGCGCCTCTTGGTTCAATATCTGTAAGGGATGTAGGTAAGAGAGGTCAATGGGAGGGTCGACGCGATAGTGAATCTGTGTAAATCTCTTTGGAGAAGTGCTCCAGACGGCTCCACTAGGAGACTGACCTGTTTTTCGTGCCAATTCGAGTTCAACAGTCGATAGCGCCTGGCTGTCGATCAGCACATCAGGACCTTCCAAGCGAATACTCTGATAGTTGGCCCAAAATACATGAATTTTTCTCCGGGCCGACTCCTCCATGAGGCGAAGGGTGGTGTCTCGGGGATGATCCAGTGTCTCCCACGGGTCGGTAATAAAGAGCCAGAAGGGCGATCTCATCAGTTCGGCATCTCTAAAAAGGAATCTTTGAGCTTGGTCTGAAGCTGTGCAGTCATTGCGCTCAGGTTACTGTGGGTATCTGGCCAAATTTTTTGAAGTCGTTCCGTGGCGGCATTTAGAACCAAGTTTGCGGTATCCAGGGCTTCGGCTGGTGTTAGGTAGTGAAGAATGCTTGTTGCGGGATACATGCCTGTATCAGGATCGCGCTCCTTCTCCGCGTCTTCCAAGTCATCTGCAGTTTGAAACGCCAGACCGAAGGCATGTGAAAAGTTTTGAATAGTGCTCATACGTTCAGGAGACGAAGAAAGTTGGGCAAGCTCTGCGGGGATCAGAATGGCTGCGTCGAAAAGAGCGCCTGTCTTTAACGAGTGCATTGTACGAAGAGTTTCTAGATGAGTATCGTTCGTTAGAAGCATTTCCAGTGCCTGACCACCAATGACTCCTCGGGGACCTCCCAGTTCGATGAGTCGAGAAAGAGCTCTAGCCCAAGCTTCAGATGGACAGTGCGATCGAGCTTGGAGACTAGCCTCAAAAGCCAGAAAAACCAAAGAGTCGCCTGCGAGCATGGCCAAAGCATCTCCAAAGACCATGTGATTTGTGGGCTGACCTCGACGAATGGGATCGTTATCCATGCATGGCAGGTCATCGTGGATCAGGGTAAAGGTGTGGATCATTTCTAGAGCCACGGCGAATGGAACAAAAGCGGCAGCTGGCACGTTTAATAGGGCTGCGCTAGCTTCCATGAGTCGAGGTCGAAACCGCTTTCCCTCTGAAAGGATGCTGTAAGTAATCGACTCTGAAAGATTACTGGCTGGGCTCTCCTTTAGAAGTCGATGTACTGTGGCTCGTAGCTCTTCCTCCCACTGAATCATGATAATTCCTACTGAGCGACTCTCTGAGGTTGTCCGAGCGAACCGCTCAGTTTGAATTGATAAATACCATCGGCGTTAGGCTTACCAAGAGCAACGTCCGCAATAAATCCAAGAGAGTCCGTAATCTCCTTGGATACTCTCAGAGTGACATCAAGATTCAACATCGACTGCACAATATTTGGATCTAAAAGAAGCTCACCAGAAATGAGACCGCGCAAATCATCTGCCGCGTTCTCCATCTTACCAAGCCGAACTTGTTCAGCTTTAAGCTTTCCTTTATCGAGTGTCAGTTGGAACTCAGCACCAGAGAAACGAATAGAAGGTATGGGCTTATCGCCCAATTTGAGTCCTTCAAGTTTTGTATTCCCAAAATACAGCGACACCCTGCCTAAAGCAGAGGCAACCGTCCCAGACCCTTCAAGCTTCGCAACTCCAGTAACAGAGGCAGACGACGAAAAGTTAGCAAACGTTTGCGTGAGGGATAGGCCAGAGTCTCCTAAGTCCGCTTGGTCAAACTCTGTTTCAATAGAGTAAAATCCCTGCCTGCTGACCCAAAATAATGATCGAAGGACAGTTCGGTTCTTCTGGATGAGCTTAATGCTGCCGCCAGTTCTTCCCTTCAATAGGTCTAATATCGCGGGAGACACGTGAATCTCATCAAGTCGAATGGTCTTGGGATTACTTCCCTGCTGAATTACTCTAATGCTAAGATTTTTAAATCGGACTCTCATTAACAAGAGAGAGATATGAGTTTGCTCTGCCGAAAGTTCTAAACGAGTGTCTCCAAAAGTGAGCTTGGAGACCTCCTTTAGTGCAAGAGTACCTACACGATCGTCTGGAATTTTTGATCTAGCAAAGAAAATCAGAAGAACAAGAAAGAGTGCCCCCCAAGCGATCTTTTTTCCAACACGTTCAAATTTCATGTGGATGTCTTTATGAAGTATACTGCCACAGAGATCTTGGCATCGAGATATCCGGACATGTCAGTTTTCGTTTCTACTTGAAGCTTTTGAATCTTTACTGGGCGGGGCCCGTTCTCTACTTGAGAAGCGAAACGGGTGAGTTGTTTTACGTTCACTTTTTTAAGGGTCAAATCGAAGAAAGATTCCTTTGAGAGTGTGCGATCTTGTCCCGTAGATTCGGTAGATACCTCTAAAGACTGTTTATCTAAGCCTAAACTAGTGGCGATCGACTCAAAGTAACTCGTCCAGGGTTGCTCATCAGTCTGAGAACTCCGGGTCGTGGGGATACCACTACGTAGAGCCTGCATTTCGATTCGAGCCGATTGAACTTGCTTTAGAATCTGATCCTTTTCGGCGATCTCGGCGCGAATCGAGCGAACCTGCCACCAGCTGCCTATGAAAATCCAAGCAACAAGCAGAGCGGCGCTCATCGCGGCTGCCGCTTTCAAATAAAGCCGACTCTGTTCATCTAGCTCGTCCCATTTGGATCGAACAAGCTGAGCGGTTTGGTTTTCTTGGAGCCATTCTAAAAGGCGCTGGATCATTTTATTCACGATTAAAGGCTCCTTCTGCGGCATTCCCGCGCCAGGTAATGCGAAACTTTTTCGGCTCCTTGCCGGTTGCAGGAATTTCTTCTTTCGTTGGACTAGTAGTTTCGATGAGCTTCGGAGAGATAGCTTGGGTGATCTTCTCTGCGGCTAATGGATCAGAAGTGACAATTGTAATCTCAACAGGGCTCACCTGATTGGCACTTCTGGGTGCTGCGCCGACAGTGAGAGCCATCAGATCAATACTGCTTTGTTTTTCTACTTTTCTTGAAAGATTCTTCAAGAAAACAAGCGGCGAGGTTGTATTGGGTGCCAGAACTGCAGCCATTTCCCGTGTCTTATCAAGCTCCTTTTGAATCGCATTTTTCAATGAATTTGGATTAGCGAGGTAGGTACGCATGGCACTGCTAGTTGCCGTGCCAAAAAATCCCGACATCGCCCGTTTCAGTTGTTCATCTTTTGAATCGAGGGTTTTTCGCAGGAAAGAGGACTGAACAGTCATGCTGATAAAAAAAGTTGCAGCTACTACCCCGACAGCAATCAAGGGTCTCTTAAGACTCTCGACATTTAATTCAAAGGACTTACTTGTTTTTGCAAGCTCGCCACGTCGTAGATTGATGGTAAGATTTCGTTCAGATCCCACCATGGTCATGGCTAGGGCAGCGGCAAGCCCCATTTTTGCATCACTTGTCTCGGCAAAAGTAACTCCTGATGGAGAGAGCGAGCTCAGAGGGCGGATTCTTTCAACTCGTATTCCAATTCGCCTTTCAAGTTCTTCTGGGAGGCCCTCGATGAGAGAGCCACCTCCCGTCAGATAGATTCCGTGCAGATTCTCATGAGCTACTCCCTTACAGACCAAGTCCATATGCTTAATTTCGCGCTGAATTTCTTCTAGACTTGGCGCAATGAGATCAATGAGGCTTTGAGGGTGAGTTTCGCTCAGAACAGCGGGGTTACGCTTGATTCTTTCGGCCTGTTCCTCAGAGAGACCCAGTCTTTGCTCCAGCTCCTGAGTAATGTTGGCGCCACCCCATTTGATTTTTCTGCAAACCATGGGGAAGCTTCTCCAGTGCAGATAGAGCAGGGTGCTTTTTGAGCCAATGTCTACGAGAAGGGTAGGCTTCTCGCGTACTTCTGGTGAGAGCGTTTTATTGATTAGTGTTCTCAGGGCCCAACCCTCAGTCGTGATCGAGTCGGGATCTAAACCCACCTCGTCCCACTTCTGTATTTCAGTGATGAGATGCTTTTTCAGTGTCGTCGCGACATGTACATCGGATTGCTGGCCGATCTGGGAAATCACCGAAGAATCATGCGCCATATCCTCGATAGGAAACGGGAGGTCGTCTTCGAGCTCAAACAGAATACCGGATTGGATGTCTTTCTTGCTTCGAGTGGGAAGATGCAGATTTCGAGTGGTCACTTGATCCGAGCGCATCGCGACCACGATTCGACTCGGGGTCTGCGAAAGAGAGGACACCAGTTGGCGTACGGATTCCACCGGATCAGTACCGGATGAAAATTCGATCTCGCGGTAATCATGGATTTCATAGCGCCCGAAGGCACTATCGATCTCCACTGCCTTAACGCTACCTGTGCCCCAATCGATTCCTAGGATTCTCATTGTGTGTCCTCTATAAAATTCTCATGAATGTGATCCGCAGGCCAGAGCCGGTTGGCTTAGATGGGCTGCCAGGGTCGCCCCCTTGTCGGTCTGGAGTATCCCCGGACGGAGAGGGGTTGCCAGTGCCCGCTTTCTTCTCTGGAACGACCATGACTTGAGCCTCGAGCAGTCGCGTTGCTTGGTTGACGGTCGCCTGCACAGTGACCTTAAAGTGTGTTTCATCGGTAACAATCCGAATATTGCGGCGTTTGAGGTCTTCTTTAAGTGTGTTCAGGCTCTCATCAGAGCCCCGGAACGCACCCACATTCGCTTTTAAATAACCAAAGAAGTCTTCCTCGGTCTTGAAAGAGTTATCGGCTTCTGTCGAATCTCTAAACTTAAAGAACTCCTTGAGTTCATCGTCTGTAAATAGGGGAAAAACCGCCTTGAGAGTCAGATCTTTGACTGTGTTTACATTGAGTCCGGGAACTGCGCTCACCGTGAAATTCGGAGCCAACACGTCGAATAGGCGGTCATCCATGGGCTCAACCATTCTCAGTTCCGAGAGCGAATAGAAGGGGCTACCCTTAGAGGTCTTATTGGAGTTTGAAGCGGATCGTCTTTGATGAGTGGGATCCATCCACGAGATCAAGTTGTCTATAAACTCGTCTACCTTGAAGTCTCGGTACTCTTGAGCAAACTCTTCATCTGATTCAATCGCATTGTTCATGATCTGTGTGACGTAGGTGGCAAGAGACCTCTGCGCCTCTTCTGTATTAAAAGTAGGGGTCGGAGTTGGACTCGGCGGCTGCGGTGGAGGACTCTCCTGAGACTGAGCCTCGGAAGTAGGCGAGGGACTAGGAGAGGGTGTTGGCTGAACTGAAAACGGAGACAGGACACTATTTAAATTATATTTACTGGATTCAGATTCAATATTTGCAGAGAAACGTCCCTCAATTTCAGCGCTTTTAGTAAATTCGTTTATTTTATCTTTTTCTGCGGGAGTCATTCCAGGAAGGTTTGTCGGGATAGGATAAAAAAATGGAAAGTTCCAAATTTTTTCTAAAAGCCCTTTTGGAATCGCAACTCCAGCTCCTGTATTTGAAGCGAGCGCTTTCAGATTCTGATAGGCACGGATTCGAATTAGAGAAATCTTGAGTCCACTCTTTGCAAGGTAGTGCGCTTTTACCTGGTCCAAACTGTCGAAGGCCATTCTTGAGTTGACTTGAGCTATGTAGGTAAACTCAGTGACTATGGTGGCCAGAATATACATGGCCGAAATGACCATGAATAAGGCGATGCCCGCATCTTTGCCTTGCTCAGAGCGTCGATGGAATGCCATACAAAGGCACCTCCGGGCGAATTTGGTAGCGTCCTTGATACTTCAAGCCCCGCGGTGCAGATACCTCTAGCTGAAGTTCAATGATGTCTGGAAAAATTTCACTGGTGTCCGAAGAAGAAGTGTCCCAGGAATCAAACCACTGATCCTTGTCTTTTCGGTAATACCTAAACTTAATCTTCTGCACTCCATGGAGCAGTTTGTACTTTTTTACCTTTTCGTCTCGGTCTTCATTGTAAATGAAAACGTCCGTACTTGCCGATCTGACGAGGGTGCTTAAGCCGGGCTCATAGTCTTTGTCAGTTTCCTGCT
>JAGWZD010000136.1 GCA_018968995.1 Bdellovibrionales bacterium | reverse complement strand
GACGGTCTTTCGGGAGAAGGTACCGTAAAAAAAAAGACCTGATCTCAGGCAGCGATAATAATCGAAATCAGCGCTCTAAAGTGCAGCAGGTATCCCTATGGAAAAGTAAGGTACCTGAGTACGGTTCGACAGAGTTCTTCCCCCCTGAACAATTCGGCGGAGAGTTAGATGCCATGGATGACGGCTGGCTCGAACTGTCCTCCTCCAGCGCCTGGGATGTTGCGGTTCGGTATCATGAACTTAAGTCTAGGCCCTCGTTTGATCGAGTAGGGTCGCATCTACGTTTGATTTCGGCACAGGCGATTCTTGAGCGTGCGCGCAATGTTCTGGGCAGCGTGGTTCACCCCAGCGATGCTCGGAGGGGGCCCCTAGATGAGCTGCCCCTTTCGGCGCAGTCCGTTGAGCTTGATCTTGAAGAGACACTTGAGAACGCTCCGGGTCTTGTCCAGCAGGGCTTTGGAGATCGAAGTGACCTTTGGATGGAATATTCTGTGCGGCGGCAGCAGCCCGTTGTGTTGGCCGTGGATACAAGCCTCTCAATGACCGGAGAAAAGCTAGCCCTCACAGCGGTGGCCCTATCAGTCGTGTTGCTACAATTTCCCGAAGATCCCATTGGAATTGTCGCATTTGAAAATCAGGCTAAACTATTGAAAGACCCTTTTGAGCGTATCGGCGTCTTTCAGTTGATCGAGCGATTTTTGGATGTCCCCGCTCAGGGCTACACACATCTCGAAGGAGGGGTGAGGCTGGCTCTCGAGATGTGCGGAAAGGTAGGGGATAAGCGTGCTGGGCGCCCCCCGGCCACTCTTCTCCTTACTGATGGCAAATACACGGCAGGAAAGGATCCCACTTATCTGGCTCCGCGATTTCACCAGCTTTCGGTGTTGAAAATGGGCGATGAGCGATCGAGCTTTCCTTTATGTCGCGACATGGCGCGCAAGGGTCGCGGCGTACTCCGTGAGGTGCCCCATCTCGAGGTGCTACCTATGGTGATGTATTCTGTTGTGAAGGACCTTTTGCGCGGAAGAAAGTAATTCCGAAGAATTAGGTTGAGGATACCAAGTGATGAGATATCGTCGGAGCCGCTATGCGTGAAGATTATAAATTGCAGGGTAAACTTGTGAAACTGTCCATCGAGGTCGAGGAGAGCGTGGCTCAAACTCTGGTGGAGATGGAAAAGTTCGTGAAGTTAACTCAGTCAGAGCTGACCAACACGGCACTCAAGCGCTTTATCGCGCATCATAAAGATTTTCTTCCACCCGGTTTTAAGGCGAAGAAGTAGCGCCGGGATCATCCTGAAGTACGACATGCACGCTCACCAGAGAGTCTGGAAGCAGCGTGGCCTCACCGCTTTTTTTAGCGTAAGAGGATCGGATTTCAAGTGACGAGGGAGTGCTTTGCTCCCATTCGAAAGACCAAGTCTCTAACGCCAGTGCGCGCTCGAGTTCCTCAGAGGGAAGCTGAACCCGAAGAAGGATTCGGGCTTTCTCGAGGGTCTTCGGATGCATATCCGAAGGTAGATCTACAGATAAAACGCCTTCGGTTCTTAGGCGCTCTAAAGAGCTTGAGGGAAGTCGAATCACCATGGAGGAAGTGCTGCCCGATAGGGCTGCGTTTAAGTTTTCCTCAGAGTTGATCCATCGCACTTCAATTGGGACAGAGCCCGCCGGAGCTTCAACCTTGGGCGGCGTCTGAGAGGGCTCTCCCGGTCGAAGTGAGCTTTTGTGCACGCTCGGAGAAATGGGGGTGCATCCGCCCAGGGTAATCAGGCAAAGAGTGGCCAGCGTTTTCTGACGAGAAGACTTCATGCTCGGGGAGAATCCAAGCCCCGTGCCACCGGGCTGGCTTCTTGCCCGGATTTAAATCACTGTAATTCAAAAGACTTTTGTTCTTGGCAAAAGTGTCCGAAAGGCTCCGGTGTCCAAGAGTTATACGATTCCCTAGGAGCTAATCAGGTGGATTGATCCATCAGCTCGGCAATATCCAAGACCTTCACCTTATCGAGCATTTCCTTGGACTTCACGCCATCCGTCATCATCGTCATGCAAAATGGGCAAGAGGACGCAATGATACCCGCCTTGGTCTCCAGGGCTTGTTCTGTTCGAGAAATATTGATGCGCTTACCAATGGTCTCTTCCATGAACATTCGACCACCACCAGCCCCGCAGCACAGGGCCTGATCGTGATTTTGCTTCATTTCCACTAGGCGAGCCGATGGAATGGCTTCGATCACTGCGCGAGGTTGCTCATAGACATTATTCCATCTGCCTAAATAACAGCTGTCATGGAAGGTGATGGTCTCATCAACCCCTTTCGAAGGCTTGATCTTACCGTCTCGTATGAGCTGGGCAATAAATTGAGAGTGGTGAAGTACTTCGTACTGTCCTCCAAAATCCTTGTACTCATTCTTGATGGTGTTGAAGCAGTGGGGACAAGCCGTAACAATCTTCTTCACAGAGTACCGATTCAGAGTTTCCACATTGGCCTTTGCAAGAGTCTGGTAAAGGTACTCATTACCAATTCTCCGCGCCGGGTCACCGGTGCATTGCTCTTCGTTACCCAGGATCGCAAAGCGTATTCCCGCTTTTTTTAATACGCTCACAAAAGATCGAAGAACCTTCTTGTTTCGGTCATCGTACGAGCCAGCACAGCCCACCCAAACCAAAACATCGATCTCGGGGTTTTCTGCCATCGTCGGAATAGAAAGGTCTTCAGCCCACTTGCCACGGTCTGCCGCGCTAAACGCCCACGGCGTGGCGTTGGTTTCCATATTCTTGAAAACGGCCTGAACCCCATCAGGCATGCTCGACTCCATCATCACCAAGTTCCGGCGGATGTCGTAAATCTTGTCTGTTTGCTCAATAAAGACAGGGCATGCGATCTCACACGCTCTACAACTGGTGCAGGCCCAGATGACATCGTTGGTGGTATTCTCATCCATCACCGATGAAACGTGCTCGAGCTTTCCGTCTAAAATCGCTGTCTTATTCCTATAGAGATTTTCCTTCAGGCCCAGCACCAACAACTTGGGACTCAACGGTTTTTGGGTGTTCCATGCTGGGCACAGGTCCTGGCAGCGCCCACACTCGGTACACGCGTATAGATCGAGGGTCGACTTCCAGCTAAAGTCCGTGATTTTTGATGTCCCATATTGAGTGAGGGTTTCATCCTCGAAGTTGATGGGTCGCATGGCCTTTTCGCGAGTCAGCTGCCTGAGGAAGGTGTTTGGGCCGGCGGCAACAATATGAAGATGTTTAGAGTGGGGAATATACATCGAAAAACCAAGCACAAGGCACATGTGGACCCATTTAAAAAATGTTCCCAGTGACTCGTTGGCCTCGGGGCTTAGTCCCAACTGACGAAATAAGTCTGCAATGTGTTTGGAAATCAGAAAGGAATCCGCGTGCGCGGAGGCAGGGCCCAGGATGTGAAATCCATTCATCATGAAGATGGAGATCATCAGAGATCCCGTAAACGTGAGAACGATATTCGCATCGCGTGACTGACCGAGGCCCTCTGGGCGTACAACAAGTCGTCGATAGAAGGCGCCAATGACGGCCAATAGTATTGCGAAAGTGAACACGTCCTGAATTTGAATCAGAAACGAGTAAGGCGCTTCGCCGATAAACTCAAAGCTTGCAGCTTGGTGGATCGTTGTCGCGAACTGCTCCACGGTTCCGATCGTGATAATGATGAAGCCCCAAAAAATAATCGTATGGAGGGTGCCGATATATTTTTTTTGGAGGACAGCTTTTTGTCCTAGTACGTGGATGATGGTGTCGATCACTCGTGCGGGAAGGTTGTCCCAACGCAGGGGGGCTTTTCCTTGGTGCGCACGGAGTAGTTTGAAGAGAAGGCTGAAGCGATAACCTGAATATCCAAAGGACACGCCTGCCACGACGACGAAAAGAATGGTTTGCCAAGTCATAGAGTAGATTGAGTCTAAAGTCTTCGCGCGGCGCGCTCAACCGCTGGTTTTCTGGCGATCAAAAAAAACCCCAGGAACCACCGTTCCTGGGGTTTTAGGCAATGTGCGCGGTATCTGTTTTTTTAGTGTTCTTTGAGCTTTTTCAGCTCTTCTTTAAGTGCCGGAACAACCGTAAAGATGTCCCCGACAACTCCGTAGTCGGCAACCTGAAATATGGGGGCCTCGGGATCCGTATTGATGGCAACAATCACCTTTGAGGAACGCATTCCGGCGAGGTGTTGAATGGCGCCACTGATTCCACAAGCGATATAGAGGTTTGGGGAGACAACCTTTCCAGTTTGGCCTACTTGATCGCGGTGTGGGCGGTACCCGGCGTCAACTGCTGCGCG
Source organism: Bdellovibrionales bacterium (assembly GCA_018968995.1). Lineage (GTDB taxonomy): Bacteria > Bdellovibrionota > UBA1018 > UBA1018 > UBA1018 > CAIOHW01. Next base: position 1,669 of record JAGWZD010000136.1, on the reverse strand, counting down.
CGACGCTCCGACAGCTGCGCCGATAACATCCGCGGTGTCTTCAAGCATTTTAAAGTTGTCGGCAGTTTTCAGTGATCGGCCGCCAGAAATAACAATTGAGGCTTCGGTAACGTCCGGGCGCCCCGCCTGTCCTTGCTGAACCTCGCTCACGCTTGTTTTAATCCCCGATAGAGAAACCGAGACAGAAGAAACCTTAGCCGACTTACCAGGGTCAGCCTTTGGAACTCCGAGCGCGTTAGCCCGAATCGTTGCCACCTGCGGCCCGGGACCCACGAATTCCACTTCTGCAGTGGCCTTGCCCGCATAGAGCGGCCGACGTACCTTGAGTTTTCCTCCCTCAAAGGAGGCCTGCACGCAGTCGCTGGCGAGGCCAACTCCTAGCCGAGAGGCCACCTTGGGCATGAGGTCGCGACCCGTGGGAGAGTGAGCGGCCAGAATGACATCTGGTGCAAGCGACTTTGCGAGTGGCACCACCACTTGAGCGTAGGCTTCGGCAGTGTAGAACTTGAGAGCGGGATCGTTCGCTACATGTACAGTGTGTGCACCGTAGTGACCACACTCTGTCGCCAACCCCTGTACCCCATCTCCAATCAGAACCAGATGGGTCTCGTTTCCAGCGGCTGCCGAGGCACCGAGGAGTTCAAAGGTCGTTTTCTTTAATCGACCATCACGCTGTTCAGCAACAACAAGAACCTTAGCCATATTAGATCACCTTTGCTTCTTCATGAAGTAGACGGGCAAGCTCTTTCGCCTGCTGTGAGGATTCACCGGAAATTTTCTTTCCAGCCTGTTTTGGCGGAGGCAGCTGCAAATTCTTATAACGAATTTTTTGGTCGGCATCCGAAACCCCAACATCCGACTCTTTCAAAGTCTTCACTTCTTTTTTCTTGGCCTTCATGATGTTGGGCAAGCTCGCATATCGAGGTTCATTCATACCCTTTTGAGCGGCAATTAGGGCAGGAAGGGGTGTAGTCACGACTTCGATAGCGCCACCTTCTACTTCACGGCGGCACTTCACGGAGTCGGCTGAGTACTCTGCCGAAAGTACTACTGTCACATAGGGAAGACCCATTGCTTCAGCAATCAGTTGGCTTACCTGTGCGGCGCCATCATCGATGGCCTCTTTTCCTGTGAAAACAATATCCACTTTGGGTTCTTTTTTGAGAGCACCGGCGAGAGCTTTTCCAACTCTATAACTATCGGCAGTTTCCGGGGTCTCGACGTGGATCGCGTTGTCGGCTCCCATCGCGAGAGCGGTGCGAAGAGATTCTGTCACGCGGACGGGGCCGGCAGAGAGGACGGTGACTGTGCTTCCGGCGTTTTTTTCTCGAAGACGCAAGGCCTCTTCTACAGCGAACTCATCAAATGGCGACATAATCCACTTAATTCCAGTGGAGTCGATACCGCTGCTATCGGCGTTGAGCTTAATCTTGGTTTCAGTGTCGGGGACTTGTTTGATGCAAACGTAAATGTTCATAAAATCACCTTGTTAATCTTGCGAAGTTATACCGAGTCCAAGCAGATTTTCGCAACTTGTTTCAAAAGATTTCGAAATAGCTGTCAGGGGATATCCCGACGTTTTTGGTAAATTGATGGGTCCAGGTGACGCTCGAGCTAAGGGTGTTCGCCCCGGATGAGATCTTTTAGTTTCTCACGATCGCGAATGACC